>JAUVAJ010000110.1 GCA_030591795.1 Desulfuromonadales bacterium
GCTCCAATATGGCGATGGCATTGTGGATCGGAACATATTCGATCCCCCAGATGAAGGTAATAAACAAAATACCGAGGGTTGCTAACGTTGACTTGCTCATTGTGAAACTCCTGTATGCATAAAATTCAGTCCCGCTGGCTATACGACCATCCAGTGGGACTGAATTGACTATACGCACGTACAGTGATAGAGTCAAGAGACTATCTATAAACATCAGAATTTAGCCGGAGAAGCATTTATGCCGTCAAAAAAACAGCACCAGAGTCGCTCTGAGCAGAAACAACTCACCCGCATTAAGCTTCTCAATGCGACAATCGACATTATTGCCAGCGAAGGGTTTTCTGGAGTTACTCTGGCCAAGGTCGCCACGCTAACTGGGCTGTCTCGGGGAATTTGTAATTTCCACTTCAACACCAAAGAGCAACTCATGCTTGAAGCGTTTCGCATGCTATATCTGGAACATGAGCAGGCATGGCGCAAGACGGTTTCCGACCTCACTGAAAGTCCAGCTGAACGACTGGTAACCCTAATAACGACCCTGCTCACTCCACCGATTGCCGACCATAAAAAACTGGCCGTCTGGATGGCGTTCTGGGGCGTAGCTCCCCACCGTAAAACCTACTTGGAGATATGTGCGAGTAGCGACCGTGAGTACGAGTCCGAGGTGGAAAATCTATTGCGTCAATTATCTGGAGGTAACGAACCCGTCAACGGAATGAGTCTACAAACCATTTCAGTGGCCTTGACTTCCATGATCGATGGCTTTTGGGTCAACTATCTGATAGCGCCAGGCTGTCTTACCCCCCAAACTGCTATCAGTGCATGTGTGGCCTTTGTTTCCAGCTTTTTCCCAACATTCTACCCCATGTACCTTGCCGAGGGCGAAGAACATAATAATGGATAGCACACAGGTATGGAATTTTTTAATGCGATTATTTCATGATGATGCTATTATGCATTTCGTGATGCCTGTGCGCATCATAAGGGTGTCTTGAATATTTTTTAGATAGCCAATGATTGTTTCATTTCTGCCGCAATAATGTGTGTAGGGGGCTACAGAGTTTTATTCTAAGGATAGAATGAACTAAAAGGTTAGGTGCAATGGTTGATAAATTAGATGTCTCCATGTCTGTCGCCCCAAGGTTAGATGACGTGCAACACCGGGATGCTTTCAATGAGGCCCAGAGCAACGTTATGGGGGATGGTGTTCTTTCTGTAGACAATACGGGAACGGTATTCCTGTCCGACCGGGTTATCAGGCAGAACCTGGATATCCATCCCGGTAGTTCGCTGCTTGAGTATTTTCCGCAATTGTGGGAGCAGGTAGGGGCGACTCTCAAGGATAAAAAACCTCGATCAGAACTTTTGGTGGTTAAGGATGGGCATGAGTTTCGTGTCACTGTGAGCCCCATTCTTGCTGGCTCCAAGGTATTCGGCGCTATCTGTGTTTTCTCTGAAAATACTGAAATTGAAGTCATCGCAAGAAAGATGCGTGACTTCAGAGAGTTGTCCAAGGAGCTCTCGGTTATTATCGATTTCTGCTACGAGGGGCTCTGGGTTTTCGATGGTCAGGGCACCCTTCTACGGGTCAATGTCGCAGCAGAACGGATCAATAATGTTAAGGCTAAGGATGTCGTTGGCCGCAATATTCTCGATCTGGTTAAAACCGAGTTAATTGAACGCTCCGCAGCTCTGGAAGTTATCGAGACGAAGGAGGAAGTCAGCTTTCTCACTGTTACCAGAGAGGGACGTAAGCTGATAAAGGCAGGTATCCCAATCTTTGATGATGACGGGCAGGTGACAAAGGTTGTTGTCAGTGAGCGGGATATTACCGAAATGGATCAAATGCAGCGCCAGCTGGAAGAGCAAGCCGCTCTCAGTAATCGTTTTCAGCATCAGATCCTAGAAATGCAGCAGGCAGAACTTGCTTCGACCAAGATTATTGCCAAGAGTCCCACAATGATCAGAGCCCTGAATCAGGCGATCAAGGTCAGCCAGTCCGACTCCTCGGTGTTGATTTTTGGGGAATCTGGGGTTGGTAAAGGGTTGTTTGCCGACCTGATCCACGTGCAGTCGAAGCGGGCTGAAAAACCGTTGATCAAGATTAATTGCGGGGCGATTCCTGAAACTCTGATTGAGTCTGAATTGTTCGGTCATGAGAAGGGGGCATTTACCGGTGCCCAGGCCGCTAAGCCGGGCCATATCGAGCTGGCTGATGGTGGGGTTCTATTTCTTGATGAAATTGCCGAACTGCCGCTAGCTTCTCAGGTCAAACTGCTCCATTTTCTCGAAGACGGAAAGGTGACCCGGCTTGGTGCAGTCAAGGCCAAGCAGGTTGATGTGCGTATTCTGGCCGCGACCCACGGTAACCTGGAGGATATGGTTGAAAGGAAGGAGTTTCGCCTCGATCTCTACTATCGCTTGAATGTAATTCCGCTGCATATACCTGCACTACGTGAGCGGAGAGATTGTATCGTCCCTCTCATCCAGCATTATGTTGAGTTGTACAGTCGTCGCAACGGGATTAATAAAAGGATTACTAGTGCTGCTATGGATATCCTGCTGGCTTATGAGTGGCCCGGTAATGTGCGACAGTTGATGAATGTTTGTGAGCGAATTCTGGTCATGACCGATGGCGATATAATCGATATTCAGGATTTGCCGCAGAAAATCGCTGGAAACAGTTCCCAGAGTGGTTTGCGCACCGAACATATGACCTTGCAGCAGTCAATGGAGAGTTTTGAGCGTTCACTGCTTGTTGACGCTATGGAGGAACATGGTAACCAGTACAAAGTTGCGGCAGCTATGGGTATCAATCAGTCAACAGTTGCACGTAAACTCAAGCGTTACGGAATCACTTGAGCTTGTCCTGAATTTTAGTTTTTTATCGTCTGAGAACTTATGTCCCCCCTTCAGGCTTATCTGCCTGGATGCAACTATGCATCCGGGTTTTCTGTTGAAGTGTTCCTTTCGTTTAAACCGGTTCATGGTTTAAAATCCTGACATGCTCATCACGCCATTTATCTTTTCCTGGTTTTGTCTATAACTTATCGGAATATATAGAAAATATGTACATGTCGAGTTTCTTTGAGGTAGGTGTACAGTTGTGTGCATCAGTGAATAATCATTCCATTCCCTTTTCGCAGAGATACTGGCATACCTTGTGCTCTTTCTATTATCTGAAACACTAAAATCCATTTTTCCACGTTGTTAAATTGATAGGATCAGGAAATTACAAGGGGAGAGTAAAGAATGAGCAACTCAGCAACCGAGAATGAAGATTTGTCGCAGGATCAGAGTGTGCTGGCGAATATCAGCCAAAAATGCGAGCAGGTAAAAGAGAGCCTTGCCTGGCTCAAAGAAAACATGCATCCCTATTTTCTTTTGTCGATGCAGAAGGAAGGAGATGCACTGGCAATGCTGTCCTATGGTCTGTTCGGAATGAGCAACAATCGACGGATGATTCTTTCCGACCGTGAAAATAAACTGATTTTGGCTGGATTAAGCAGGCCCGGCTCTTTTTATGAAAATATTCAAACTGTACTGGATAAGCCAATCTCATTTGTCGAGTTTACCGATTCAAAGATCAAACTGCCGGGGACCGAGCAGTATCTCGAAGTTTATAAATATGAATTTAATCGTAAAAAGCACAGTGAAATTAATACTGCCGAAACACCTCAGATTCCTGATGAGATCAAAGAGAGCGTAAGCGCCGCTTTGAAGCAGTATTATCCTGAGTTCGAGCTCAGTCAAACTGAAAAACTGTTGAAAATTCTCTGGTTGAACAACCATGATTATGTTCTTAACTCCTCACTGCGCCGGGTTGCCAAAACTCTCTGGCTTCATCAGCAGACGATACGTCATGAAGGAATCTTCATCAAACTGGAACCAGCCGATGATGTAGAGGGGTTTGAAAATGAATCGCGGTTGTTCTTTGGTGTCGGTAACCCTCCTGAAGAGAATTTTCTGTCACAGGTGATGGAAGTTTTCAAGCGGCTCAATGTATCTATCGAACGTGCTTATGGATTGACCATTAGTAATGGTATCCATCCCTATTTTCTGTCGACCTTCTATGTGACCGCCGCAGGTGGCCAGAGGGTTGAAGAGGGGTCGGACCTCTACAACCGCTTAAAGGAAGAGTTGTATAATACTCAGATTTTGCGTTCCACTTCACAAACCTATCGTGAGTTGATTCCAACCCGGTTGGCAAGCGGTACAGATGCCTCTTTGCTGAGTGCTATTATCGGTTTCTGCCATACCAATATGGCTCATACTCATCCGGATAGTTACGATCTGGAAGGGGTGATGCGTGCTTTTCACAATCACCCGGATATCGCTTTGCAACTGGTGAAACTGTTTCGGGTTCGTTTCGATCCGCAACAGGAACAACGCGAAAAGAAATATGACTCCCTTTTTGCTGAAACCGAACTGTTGATTGAGCAATATAATACTGGTCGGCGCTTTCTCGATGAGTATCGGCGGCGTATTTTCAGTTGCGCGCTGCTCTTTATCAGTCACACTTTGAAAACAAACTTTTTTGTGCCGGAAAAACAGGCTCTGGCTTTTCGGCTTGATCCAACTTATCTGGAAAAACTGGGCAGCGATTTTATCTCGGACTTGCCACCGGAAAGGCCTTTCCGTATCACTTACTTCTACGGTCGTTACGGCTCCGGTTACCATATCGGTTTTTCCGACATTGCCAGGGGCGGGTGGCGGACCCTGATTACCCAGGGGCGGGACGATTATGTCACTGCGGCCAATACGGTATTCAAGGAAAACTATGTTCTGGCCCATACCCAGCATCTAAAGAACAAGGATATCTACGAGGGCGGTTCGAAAATGGTTGCGGTGCTCAACGCTGGTGGCAACCTGGATAAGGAACTGCTCATTCCACGCCTTTACAAGCTGCAGTATGGTTTTATCAACGCCTTTTTTGATATTTATGTGACTGAAAACGGCCGGGCCAAAGACCCGAGGGTGGTTGATTATTACGGCGAAGACGAACCGATCGAACTTGGGCCGGATGAAAACATGCATGACAGCATGGTCGAGTTGATTGCCCGTCAGGCCGTGCGCCGGGGCTACCTGCTTGGATCAGGAATCATGTCGAGCAAAAAGGTCGGCATCAACCACAAAGAGTATGGCGTGACCTCGATCGGCGTGGTCCGTTTTGCCGAGGTAGCGATGCAAAAGCACGGCATCGATATGCACAAGGATTCCTTCAGCGTAAAGCTGACTGGTGGCCCCAACGGTGATGTTGCTGGTAATGCCATGAAACTGATGCTGGAGCGTTGTCCTCAGGTCAAGATCTGCCTGATTGTCGATGGCACCGGGGCATTTTACGATCCGCAGGGAGCCGACCGCCAGGCATTGTCGGATATTGTCCTGAAAGAGGACATAGAAGCCTTTGACCCGCAAGCACTGCACCCCGGTGGTTACATCCTCTATCGTAACCGGACCCGTCAGGATGGTTTGCGTAAGCTGTTCAAAAAAATGGTTTGCACCCCTGATGGATTCGAAGAACAGTGGGTGACCAACGATGAATTCCATCGTGAATACAATCGGCTGATTTTCAATGTTACTACCGATCTGTTTATTCCTGCCGGCGGACGGCCCGAAACCATTGATGCCGATAACTGTAAACGGTTTTGCGACGCTGAGGGGCGATCGACTGCAAAAATCATTGTTGAAGGAGCGAACTCCTTCATCACTCCTGCAGCCCGGATTGAATTACAGCAATGCGGAGCGGTTATTTTGCGCGATGCATCGGCCAACAAGTGTGGGGTCATCTCATCCTCCTATGAAATTATTGCCAACCTGCTGATGTCGGAAGAGGAGTTCCTTGCGCACAAGGAAGAATATGTCGCTGATGTGGTCGATATCCTGAATCACCGGGCCGAGGATGAGGCTGAACTGATATTCCGGCGGATTGAAAAGCGTCCCGAACAGCTTTATACCGAGGTATCCAATGCGATCAGCACGGAGATCAACGAGCACTACTCCCGATTGTTCAGCTTCTTTCAAACTAACCCGCATCTTTGCGAAAAACCTCTTTATCGCGAGGCAATTTTGCGGCACCTGCCGTGCTTGATCGGCAAGACTGAACAATTTCGTACCCGGATCGATGGCCTGCCGGAAAAAATCAAGTATGCCATTCTGGCCAGCGAGATCGCATCTTCCATGGTTTATAAAAGTAACGACGATGTCCCTTTTGTTGAGATAGTGGAGAGTCATCTGCAACAGATGGCTTCCCTACAATAAATGAGTGCTGATATACAGATTAAAATAAAGTTGATCGGCGCGTTTCGTGTTGATCAGTTTAAAGAAATGCAGACCGAATATCCTGCCGGTACCCGAATTGAGGAGGTTGTTACCCAGTTACATATTCCGAGACGAGCTTTGGGGACTGTCTGATAGACGGTCTTCATGCCCGGATCGATGATGCTCTGAGTGATGGAGATACTTTAGCTCTGTTACC
>JAUVAJ010000160.1 GCA_030591795.1 Desulfuromonadales bacterium
AACAAAATCATCATCCTCTCCGGCCATGAAGCCGAATACTTACACCAACGAATTCCAATGGGGGAATGCCTGGCAGTCCTCAACAAACATGAGGCGAGACAAAAAGAAGTCCTCGACATGGTATTCATGGCGCTGCAGGAAAAATAACAGTCGAGATCAGGTTTCAACCGCCGCCGTACTCCCACGGCGACTTATCAAAACCCCGCCGAAGACCAGTCCACAGGCGCACCATTGCCAGAATGTCATGGTTTCGCCAAGAATCAACATCCCCAGCACTACGCTAAACACCGGAATCAGGTTAATGAAGCCCGCAGCTTGATTGGCTGGGATCTGACTGACACCGTAGTTATACAGTCCATAGGCAAACAGGGTGACAACAATGCCTAGGTAAACGGTAGCCAACACCGGAATCGGCAGAAAAGCCTCGGGCAGATTGGTCCCTGGCAGAAACATAAATGGCAAGAAAAACACCGCGCCGATGAAAGCCTGACTGGCAGTGAGAAAGCTGACCGGAAACCGTGCGGTTAAGTGCTTGAGCACAATGGTATAACCGGCTGCGCAGACCATAGCCAGAAATTCATAGAAGTTGCCGAGCAACGGGTTCGGAGCGGAATCGGTCTGTTCACCGGCCAGGCTGAGCCATAACGCACCGATGACGGCAATGCAAAAACCGATCAATGCCTGCCTGGTGATCCGCTCTTTCAGGACAAGCCAGGCGCTGACCGCCACCATCAAGGGCAACATGGCAGTAATCATCCCGGCCTGCGAAGCGGTGGTGTTTTCAATCGCCTTGGCTTCAAAGATAAAATAGAGACACGGCTCAAATGCCGACATCAGCAACAGGTGTTTGATATCCTGCCGGGTAAAGGTGAGTTTTAAAAACCCGGGAACAAACAACAAGAAACAAAGACTCGCCACCAGCATTCGGCCAAAGATAACCACCATCGGATGATAATCGCGAAAAGCGATCTTCAAGGCAACAAATGAACTTCCCCAGAGCAGCATGGCCAACAAAAGCCCGGCAATCGGCAGCCAGGTCTTAACTGGACGTGGAGATAAAGTGGTTACATGCATCGTGATAAACCTTGGTTGAAGAAACAAGCATCACACGTTAACGTTACAATGTGTGAAAATCCAGTTATATATGGCAACAGCCGACTGTTTTTTGGCGTACTAAATTTTGCGTATTGTTAGATTTCTGTTAGAATAGGCGAAGCGCTTGTTTACCATACGGTACAATCGCAGATAAAGTTTTGTCGAAACACAATCTGTAACTATGAATACAGGAGGCGAAAATGACGCAGACAGGTACACGTTCCGGACAAGAAAGACGCGATGAAGATAAACGGCGCAAAGTGAAAGTGAAGATCGACCCGGATCGTAGAGACGGAGATGAGCGCCGCGACGGTGATGACCGACGTGAAGACAAATAGCCAGTTTGCCATAAACACTGCTTGAATAAGATTACAGACACCGCATTATTATGGTTGTTATAGCAATAGACTTTGTACAAATTGTACATTTTTGAAAGAGAGTTGTTGGAATGCAATACGCAGTGATTCGCTCAGAGAAAGAAAGGCGGTCCGAATATGATCGCAGAAGCACCCGGATGCAGCTCAATCCGGATCGACGTAACGGCGTTGACAGACGTAGAGGGCGCGACCGGAGAAGTGACGCCTAACCTCAAAGCCGTGTCCATGCAGGGACAAACTAGATGGAACTCGAAATTTGGCTGACTTACGTAGCCGCCAGTCTGATTCTGACCGCAACTCCCGGCCCGAGTATTTTTCTCGGCATGGTTCACTCACTGAACTATGGAGTAAAAAACACCCTCTATACGGCGCTCGGTGATATCTCGGCCAACTTCATCCAGATGATGCTGGTTGCCATCGGCCTGGGGGCTATTGTTGCCGCCTCGGAGACCGCCTTTCAGACCATCAAGTGGTTCGGCGTCATCACGCTCTGCTACCTCGGCCTGAAAATGCTTCTGGCAAAAGAAGCAAACGGTCTTGAAAAAACCGTGACAGCCGATACCACTTTATCCCCAAAAAAACTCTACCTGCAGGGTTTCATGGTTGCTGCCAGCAACCCGAAGGCGATCGTTTTTTTCACCGCCTTTTTCCCGCAATTTATCGATCCGGAGCGATCGCTCTTTACCCAGATGGCGATCATGTGTCCGACCATGGCAACTCTCGATTTCTTCTGGGTTATGCTCTACAGCCTCTCCGCCAAACGAATGGCGTCAACCTTCAGGCAAAAAGCCGGGGCGATCAACAAGAGCGGTGGTGCGGTGCTCGTTGGTGCTGCGTTGTTTATGGCTTTTGCAAAGAGAGACTAGAAGGCTGTCGGTCTATCCCTGCTCAAATCAGCACAGAATCAAGCATAATCAGCAGCAGGAATAACGTCAGAAACAGCTTAAGTCGCCCGCCATGAGCTGTCGCAAAGACAATAGGGGACACAATATTGAAGGGAACTAGCGAACGTAGTGTGAGCCAGAAGATAACTCCAACCGCCATGTAAACAGCTGTAGTGTTGCCCGGCAAACCGACAACGGCGAGTTGTAAACTGGCGACCGCAAGTGCGGCCGTCCAGAGACGAGTCAGATAGACCAGCTGCAGCGCTGAAACCGAATCAGGAATCAGTGCCAGCCCGGCGTACTTGTAGTCATCTCGCTCAGGAATCGCCAGACAGATGAAATGCGGCACCTGCCAGAGAACCATAAAGATCAACAACGAACAAAGACGCGGGTCGAGTAAAGAACCAGACGCCGCCAACCAGCCAGCAGCAACCGGCAACGCCCCGCTTATCGCCCCGGGAAAAAGCGCCAATGAAGAATATTGTTTAACGGGAGTATAAAGGCCGTTGTAGATCAACAGCGCCAACAGACTCGCCAGAGCAGTCGGACCGTTGATGGCAAACAGCAGCGCCAGCCCGATAGCCGCACATCCGGCGGCAAACAATAGCGCTTCACCGCTGGTCATTATCCCGGCAGCCAGAGGGCGCAAGCGGGTTCGCGTCATTCGGGCATCGATCTCACGTTCCTGAAGCTGATTCAGAATTGACGCCGCCGCCGACAGCATGAAGATGCCGAGCCAGAGTGCCAGCGCAACCGGCCACTCGCGAACACCGGCGGCGACCAGGTAACTGACCACCGCACTGCACGCGACCATGCCGGTCAGACCCGGACGGGTCATCAACAGCAACTGGCCAATAGTCGGGAACGCTCTGGAAGAGAGGACCGTCATCTCTATTTAACGCCCTTCAGGTAGTCAACCAAAGCTTGCAACTCAGCTTCATTCAAATGATCGTAAGCCGGCATGATCGGCGGAAAATCTTCAACCAGCTCCTGTTCCGGCCGGGTGATGGCACGCAGTAAATATGCGCCATCCGCCGAGATAGTCCCCCCACCCTCAAGTGCCGTTTCGCGGCCAAAGATAGACTTGAAAGTCGGACCGACCAGTTGCGAACCATCGGTTGAATGGCAGCCGAGGCAGCCATTTTCCTTGGCAATCTGTTCACCGTCAAGACCGGCAGGCGGCGCACCGGTCAGCAAGAAATCGAGCATGACTGCAAGGTCTTCATCCGGTATTGCACCTGCAAACGGCGGCATGACCGGTGGGGAACCCTTAACGATCTCAACCTCCGGATCGAGAATAGCTGTCCGCAAATAGTCGCGATCAGCTGTGAGCGCAGTCTCCTTACCGTCGCGTTCGACAACTGTCGCCCGTCCGGCAATGCCTTTAAAAGTCGGCCCGACCGAATCAGAACCATCGAGACTGTGACAACCGAGGCAGCCATATTGATCAAGCAGCGCCTCACCTGCAGCTACAGCTGGCGGCTCGAACTTGACCCATTCAGCAAACTCGGCCTGCGGTATGGCCTCGACCGTAGTGATCATATCTGCATGGCCAACCCCGCAATATTCAGCGCAGAAAAGATTATAACTACCGGGCTCTTCGGCGTTGAACCAGACCCAGGTGGTCATCCCCGGCACGACATCCCGTTTGACGCGAAAAGCCGGCACATAAAACGCGTGCAGCACATCCAGCGCCTCGAGCTTGACCTTAACCGGCGTCCCGACCGGAACATAAAGTTTGTCGGAACTTTTCCCGCTGGCGTATTTGAAATTCCACGACCACATCCGGGCCGTGGCATCAACCTGAATAGCCCCCTCCGGAATCCGCTGCAACGACAGGTAGCCTTCCCAACCGAACCAGAACATGGCCATAACCAATATTGTCGGGATGGTCGTCCAGGTAATCTCCAGCCAGATATTATGATCCTTTTGCGATAACGGTACCGGGTAGCGCTTGCGATTGTAGCGAATCACAAAATAGACCATCAACACGGTGATCAACAGCAGCATCACCACGCTGACCCCGAGAATAAAATTAAAGGCGTTATCGACAGCCTGAACCGTAGTCATTTGTTGCGGGTTCACGACTCCTCCTTATCTGTACAGAACATCTAACAATGAAAAACCGATAAATACGGCTAAAATTATCAGCGTGGCAAGCACCGCCAGCTTGAACAGTAGCTGTTCATACTTCAGGTGCATGAAAATCATAACGACCAGCGCTGACTTGCAGCTGGCGATCGTTAATGCCACCCATATATTCATAGCACCGAGGTCAACCTGCGCCACACCGATGGTAACACCGGTCAGAATCAGCAGTACGATCCAGATCAGAATGAATGTCCGGTACGAAACGATATGTGAGGTTTCACTACTCATGTGCATCAACCTCCTCAGAGGACCAGATAAAACAACGGGAACAGAAAGATCCAGATCAGATCGACCAGATGCCAGTAGAGACCGGAATTTTCCAGGATCACCCAGTCTTCACCATTCACCTTCCCTTGCCGGACAAAAACCATCACCCAAGTCAGCAACACCGCACCGATAAACACATGCAGACCGTGCAGACCGGTCATCAGGTAATAGAGATTAAAAAAAACCGTTTCACCGATATCACGCGCCTGCATTTCAGCACCGCCCGGATACAGGCCGTGATGAAATTTGGCGCTCCACTCAAAAAATTTATTAACCAGAAACAACAACGCCGAAGCAACCGTCGCCGCGAGCAGCCAGAGGGTCTGTTTAACCTTACCG
>JAUVAJ010000126.1 GCA_030591795.1 Desulfuromonadales bacterium
CAGCCGGAATGACATTACCATCTTCATCTGGCAGCTCAGGCAGATGGAGCTGGTCAGCTACGATCTTATCTACCATTTCAGTCGTTACAACAACATCCGCGATATCTTTGGGTGCGTGCTGCTCTATCGCTTCGGCGGTAAGTCGTTCGAGTACCTGAAGGAAGAGCTGGGGAAGTGTCGCATCGACAATAACGAGATCAGAGCATGGCTGCTCGGGATCAGCAAGCGCCTCAACAAGTACGATACCTGTATCATGCGCAATGTGCCGTTCCAGGAGTATAAAGACGTCATGTTCCAGAGTTACGGCCAGACGACTGACCGCACCATGATCTTCACCCTCGATCCCGACAACGGGAATTTCTTTACCACCGACCGGAAGCTCGCCGAACACCTCGACTTTGTGCCCTACCTGGGTCGTGAAAAGGACGAGCTGCTGCGCGGTGAGCTGGTCGGAGATGTCAGGGAGGTCAGCAGCCCGATCTACCTGGGGGTATGGTCGACAAGAAGCCTTGAGGAATTGCACAACAAAATGAAGCAGATCCAACGAGGGGCCAGGCAGCTGTTGCTGATGGGGCTTGAAAAAGAGAAGCGCATCGCCTTCTACAACACCACCTACAATACCTGTGAAAGCGAGATCGATACCTTGCAAACGATCACCCTCGGCGAGATGGCCAGACTGGATGAGGCGGACTTCGGTCGGTACATCAGGTCGGCTGACAGTGAGATGAGTGGTCTGCTCCCCTTCGATTGATTTCTGAAAACAGGACATTAAAGGGGGCAGACATGGACATTGGACAAATTGGCAGGACAAGATAAGGGGGCAGGCTACTTTTTGCCCTTTTATAATTAATTCTGAGAATGCAAACTTACAATGCATGAACTGACACTCTTTACCGATGGCAGCGTCAACACCCAGTCGAAGGTTGGTTATGGCGCTTACCTTCTGGTCGCTGAACCCGACCTTCCTCTGGAGCAGTTACAGAGGCAAGTGCAAGTCAAACGTTTTGAACCGACCTCGTCAACAAAACTTGAATTACAGACCTTGCTGTGGGCCCTGAACGAAATTCACCCATTGAACCGCCAGTTGATTATCTATACCGATTCGCAAAACCTGGTCACCTTACCGGCCAGACGGGAACGGTTGGAGCAAAACGATTACCGTTCCAAACAAAACCGGCGCCTCAATAATTATCAGCTGTATCAGGAGTTTTATCGACTGACCGATCAATTCGATTGCCGATTGGTGAAAGTGCGTGGCCATCAGGCCGCAAAACATAAAGATGAAATCGACAAGCTATTTACCTTGGTCGATCGTGCTTCAAGACAGGCGCTACGAGAGGGAATTAGAACTAGATGCTGAATCTGACAATCGTGAACAATTTATCCCTGAAGAAAATTAGTAGATGTTTTTTACTGCTGATATCTCTCTTTCTATTGCTTTCGCAAACTGCTTTGGCAAAAGAGAACCCCCAGGATTTTGCAACCTGGCTCGATCTGCTACGCAAAGACGCTCTAGCCGCCGGGATTTCGCAAAAGACTCTGGATGAGGCTCTGGCAGATCTCAAAGCACCAGAGCCGCGGGTAATCGAGAGCTATAAAAAGCAGCCGGAGAGGACAGCGACGCTACAGAATTATGTTGATAATCGGGTCACCGCGCTACGTATTGATGAAGGCCGAGTGATGCTTGAGCGCTACGCAACGGAGTTGGACCGGATTGAACGGCAATACCGGGTGCAGAAGCGCTTCATCGTGGCGCTGTGGGGGCTTGAGAGCAGTTATGGCAGGAACGCCGGGAAGCGACCGGTTATCCAGTCTCTGGCAACTCTGGCTTACAAGAAACGGCGCACGCATTACTTTCGCAAGGAGCTGATCGAGGCGCTGAAGATCCTTGATGCTGGCCATGTTACTTTGGCCGACATGAATGGTTCCTGGGCTGGGGCGATGGGGCCTTTCCAGTTTATGCCATCCTCCTACATACACTATGCTGTTGATGGTGATGGCGACGGCCGCATCGATATCTGGGGATCGGTCCCCGATGCGCTGGCCTCGGCGGCTAATTACCTGAAAAAAGCCCGCTGGAAGTATGATCAAACCTGGGGACGGCGCGTCAAACTGCCCGAAAATTTTGATACGTCACAGAGCGGTCTGGATAACCGGTTGCCGTTGCCACACTGGCAGGAGATAGGAGTGCGACGAACTAACGGCCAACCGTTGCCGCAACGTAACCTGAAAGCTGCGTTGATTATTCCCGACGGCAAAGCCGGACCGGCCTACTTGGTATACTACAATTTCAAATCGCTGCGGCGTTGGAACAAATCTAATTCCTTTGCGGTGACAGTCGGGACCCTTGCCGACAGTTTTTAACGGGCCGAGCCCAATCTTTTACTGATTTGATGTTGGCGATGTAACGAACCGGGAACAGCAAACGGCGCACCTACGGCAAAAGATGTTTGTTTAAAATAAGGGTGAATGGTAAATTGTTTAACCGTGAACAAAAATCGATCTTCATTGAAGGAATATTGTTATGACTGAAGATATTCGCTGGAAACAACGCTTCGATAATTTCAAACGCTCATTGAATCAGCTCGACGCTGCAATGGTTCTAGTCGCGGAACGCGATCTTAGTGAGTTGGAGAAACAGGGTGTTATTCAGGCATTTGAATACAACTACGAGCTTGCCTGGAATGTTATCAAGGACTTCTTCGAGTATCAGGGCGGAGAAGGAGTTTTGAGCATTATTGGGAGTCGTGATGCTTTCAGGCTCGCTTTTAAGAACGGGTTGATCGCAAATGGTGATGCGTGGATGGATATGATCAAGAGCCGTCAACTCACATCTCATACCTACGATGAAAAAGTCTCTGCCAAGGTTTTTGAGGATATTGTAAAAAAATACTACCCCGAATTTGTTGCACTAAAATCAACTTTGACTCAGCGTCTGGATTTAAATGACTGAGCAATACGGCCTGAAACTAGATGTGGTTGAAAAGATTCAAACTGTTTTAGCCCGGTTTGAGTCGATTGATACCGCAATCATTTACGGTTCCCGCGCCAAAGGGAACTACAAGCACGGTTCCGACATCGACTTAACCTTAAAAGTCAAAAAGGACTCCCCGAGTTCTCTTTTATTTGATGTTTCAGGTGCCATCGACGACCTCAACCTGATCTACTCTTGCGACATCTCCCTGTACCATCAAATCGACAACGAAAACCTCATCGACCATATCAACCGGGTTGGAATCGAGTTCTATAGCGGTGTAGGTTAACGGGGCTTGCAAAGTTGCAAACTTTAGAGAATGAAGTGTTCAACCTGACATTTACATTATGCTCTTCAACTCTGACTGACCTGCCGCTTAGGAGGCGGTTGCTCTTCACTAGAGTGTTAGCTTCCCAAGCTGAAGGTCGCTAACTTCATGAAAAATTACAGGATAACTTTGGTGATTTCAACTGGTTACAATTGTTGTCATCAATCAAAGTTGAAATAATTAAAAAAGAACGCAAAAATAACCAGTTACACCGCTTGACATCCATCCAGATAGAGGTAAAGTAATAACAAGAAGGCCTCGTTAGTTGAACAAAACATTCTGGTGTTGAGCAAAGCCCAGAATGGATGTCAGCAACGAGGTCTTTGAATTTGTACAAACTCATACGGGGAGACTCAATTAAGAGTCTCCCCGTTTTTACTTTTAGCTTCAACCGCATCGTGATTGCCTGCTCACCAACAATTTGTCTCGAAAATCTCATTCATCGTGTCGCGGTTGATCTCGAGCAGTATTGTTTCACCACGACAGTTTCCGGGAGTTACTGGAACAGTAACGCATCAACTTTCGTGTAAACAACGAACTTAATAGAGCTGTCTGCTCCATAACCTCCATTCGGTTGATAATACTTCTCCAACTGCTAGGATTATATTTCAGTACCGATAACTCTCAACAGTATGGAGGTAGTCATGAAGAAGTTAGTAATCAGCCTGAGTGTATTGTTCATCACATTCTGCTCATTCCCGGCATTTGCCCTGGGACCACTATACATTGGCGCCAATTACTCCGGGGTTTTCGTCGCAGCAGATAATGCCGGTGCTCCCGACTCGTTTAACATGGATGTGGTTATGTTAAATGCAGGCTTCTACTTGATAGACATTCTGGCTGTTGAGGGGAGAGTCGGTTTCGGTGTTAAAGATGATTCGGTCAATACAATCAGCGGTGAGGCTAATTATATCTATGGACTCTACCTGCGGGGTGAATTGCCTCTGGGTATGTTCAGACCCTATGCGGTTGCTGGTTACTCAAAGGCTGAGTTTGCATACGACTCAGGGAGCACTTTGACAGAAGACGATGCCGGCTTGTCGTACGGCCTCGGCGTTGATCTCAGGATTGGTGACCACTTAGGAATTAACCTTGAGTATATGCGGTTGATGGAGTTTGAAAATGCCCTGGGGACAGCGTCGGACATCAATATTGATGCTCTATCTCTTGGCTTGAAAATCTATTTTTAATCGAAAGTTTGGTCAAATTACCCACAACTTGCTGCGGGGTAGAGAAAAACCAACGGGTCAACCCTTGAGCTAATATTTGTCCCGTGTCAAGGGCTGACCCTGATTTACTAACATTCACCAACCGTTAACCGCCTCATCAGCTAAAACCTTAGCCAACTTATCCTGCACATGATGCAACCTCTCACCGGTGAGGCCGGCGATGTTGCGCATGAATATGTAGGCCAGGTGATAATTCGTTTCGAAAATCTCAGTCATTTTGTCGCGGTCGATCTCGAGCAGCGTTGTTTCTCCTCGACAGTGGCCGGAGAGGGTGTAGATATGCGGCGGGACAATTGCAGACCAGCCGACGGCAGCGCCTGGGGATAGGGAAGCGATGATGGTGTCGGCGTTCTCACGTTGCGGCATCTCAAAGTGGAGATCGATACCTCCGCTCGCGATCATGTATAACTTGGTCGCCTCAGTCTTCTCCATGAAGAGATTGGTGCCATCCGGGTAAGTTGTCTCCTGACAACGCCTTAGAAACGCCACCTTTTCATCGGGAGCAAACCCAGCAAACAATCCGTCTGTAAACAGTTCCGCGGCATTAGTCATAATCCCCACCTTCCTTTCTTGCAATGGTCGTTCATGAAAAACAACTGGTATTTATAATGATACCTGTTTTTCGACAGATTGCAGATTTTGCCGGACTGTAATGTAAAAAAACAAACGGGACAGTTAAATCTGTGCCAGTTGCCGATTTTCGACTATAATGAATGATCACCTCACGTTACCTACTTGCGAAGGAGCACTCTATTTATGCCGAAGGCCAACACCAACGAATACTTCCGACTGTTTTTTGAAACCGCTCAGGAGATCCTTTCCGCCCGCGATCTACAGACAACTCTCGACTCCCTGGTGCAACGAACCGTCGCGGCACTCGATATCAAGGCGGGTGGTCTGCGGCTGATTGACGCAGCGACCGGCAATCTGGACCAGGTTGCGGCTTTCGGTTTAAGTGATACCTACCTGAACAAAGGTGCACTGAACGCTGACCGGAGTATGCCGGAGGTGCTGGACGGCGAGCCGGTCTGTATTAAGGATGCCCCGGACGATCCACGCATCCAGTATCCGGATGCCATGCGCGCTGAGGGGATCAACACTGTGCTGTCAGTACCGGTGATTGCCGGTGAGGATGTGATCGGGGTGTTGCGGCTCTATAGCGCCGAACCGCGTGACTACAGCGAGGAAGATATTGAGTTTGTCGCCGCCCTGGCGGAGATGGGTGGTCTGGCGATTGCCAACGCCCGGCTCTATGAGGCTCAGGGCGATAAGCTGACCGCGATGTTTACCGAGATCGGCGTTGATCTGCCGAATGCAATTGAGAACGTTGAGCAGCAGTTTGACAGTTGTGCTTATCTGCCAATTGACCCGGTCAAGTCGCTGGGCTACTTCCGCACCCTGCACGAAGTAACCCAGGCGATCCTGTCGACGCATGATTCCAAAG
>JAUVAJ010000175.1 GCA_030591795.1 Desulfuromonadales bacterium
AAAAAGAGGTGGCGCACCTGCGCTCCGAGCAGTCCAAGAAGTTTGGTCTGTCGAATATTATCGGTGACAGTCGGCACATGGCAAGCGTCCTGGGGATGGTCGACAAGGTGGCTAAAAGCGATGCCGGTACCATTCTGATTCAGGGCGAAAGCGGTACCGGTAAGGAGTTGATTGCCAAGGCGATTCATTATGAAAGCGCCCGGGCCGAAAAGCCGTTTATGGCGATCAACTGCGCTGCGGTACCGGCTACTCTGCTCGAAAGCGAGTTGATGGGCCATGAGCGGGGTGCATTTACCGATGCCAAGAGCCAGAAAAAAGGGCTGTTTGAGATGGCCGATGGCGGCACCGTTTTTCTCGATGAAATCGGCGATATGGATCCGGGCATGCAAGCCAAGTTGCTGCGGATTCTTGAAGAGCGCTCGTTTCGGCGCGTCGGTGGCACCAAGGAGATCCCGGTCGATATCCGGATTGTTTCCGCCACCAATCAGGATCTGCTGGCCCTGATTGAAGAGAAGCTGTTCCGCAAGGATCTTTACTACCGGATTCAGGTCATTCCGATTTACCTGCCGCCGCTGCGGGAGCGACCGGACGATATTCTGGTTCTGGCCGATCACTTTATCAGGTATTTTAATAAGGAGTTCAGTAAAACGGTTAAGGGTGTTTCCAAGATGGCCGGCAAATTCCTGACCGAATATGAATGGCCCGGAAATGTCCGTGAGTTGAAGAATGTTATCGAACGGGCGATTATTCTGGAGAATGAAGAGACGCTGCTGCTGGAACATCTGCCGCAGGAGATTGTCGCCAAGACTTCAGGTGCCTCAACCGGGCCGATCACCTTCCGCTTGCCGCCGGAAGGACTCGATATCGAAGACGTAGAACGTGAATTGATCCGGCAGTCGTTGGAGATGGCTGAGGGGAATCAGTCAAAGGCGGCGCGCAACCTGAACCTCGGGATTGACGCATTTCGTTACCGGATGAAGAAGTTTGGTTTTCTGTGACGTCGGGCAACATGAATTCTCTGTTTAAAAGGAGCGTCGAAAATTGGCGCTCCTTTTTTCTGGTCTATCAAAAAACCTTTGAAAAATATGGGTATTCATGGGTTTGTTTGAATAATTTACCATGATTATGGTGGCGAATTGAAAAGTGGCACTATGGTTGCACCTATTCCGGAGTGCTGGGGAATAACTATTGAGAACTTACGCATTATCCGTTTATTGAGGAGGCGTTGATATGGTCCGGTTTAAATCGTTGATAACCCTGATTGCAGTGATATCGCTATCAATTGGTGTCATATGGCCTGATATGGCCAGTGCAGCGACTTCTGCAGAGTTTGCCAGTCTTGGGCAGGTGCAGGAAGGTTTGTCCGTTCCGGGCAGCATGGACATCGATGCGCAGGGCAACCTATATGTGGCTGATGCCCGTACCAACACCATTTTTAAGTATGATGCTGCGGGCACGCTGATGAAGGTCTTCGCTGCAGTTCCGGTCTCCGGGATAGCGTTGGCGGTAACCGCCGATGGGACGCGGATCTATACGACCGAAGGCGAGCGCATCATCATTCTCGATGGACAGACCGGTGCCTCGCTCGGTTATCTTGGTGATCTGGCCGTGGTCAGTGAAGTTGCGGTCGACGCTCAGGGTAATGTCTATGTGGTCGACCCCGGCAATGTTCAGATAATCAAATACAACGCCAATGGCGATATCCTGCAAATTATTTCCGGTCTTGGCGACGGTGACGGTCTGTTTCGCCGGATCGACGTACTGGCAATTAATGCACTCTCCGGTGAACTCTATGTCGCCGGCGAAGGGGTAACCGCCAGCACCATGAGCGGCAGTTCAATTGTCCAGATCTTCGACTTTGAGGGCACCTTCCTCGGTAAAATCGTCGACGCGGTCGAGTTTGGCGGTTCTCTGGCTATCTGTAAAGGGATCGCGTTTGGTCCGGATGGTCTGGAATTCTACCTCGACCAACTGAATGCCAATATCCGTGTGCGCGACCGCGACACCGGTTACCTGTCGACCAAGTCGATTAAAGGTACCGGCGATGGCCTGATGGCGCTACCGGTCGACATGGTTTATGACGCTACCTCGGATCGTCTGCTGGTCGCTTCCGACAGTGTCGAAATAGAGGTGTTCGGTATCAACGGCGGTTCTACTCCGGCTACCAATCAGGCGCCGACCATTCCGGTGCCGGTTTCACCGATTGCCGGTGGCGAAGCTTCTGCTTCCCCTCAACTCCGTTTCCTGAATTCATCCGATGTTAATGGCGATGCTATCAGTTACATTGTTGAACTTTCCGGTTCTACTGTTAATGCGACTGTGCAGACGGATGGCACCGAGTCGTATGTGACCGTTGTTACTCCGCTGAATGAAAATAGCGCCTACAGCTGGAAGGTCGTGGCCCGTGACGCACGTGGTGCCGAGTCGGACTGGAGCGCTGAGCAGAACTTTTTTGTCAATGCGATTAATGAAGCGCCGACCGCACCGACCCTGCTGACCGCCACCGCTGGCGAAGAGTTGAGCGGCAGTGGCCTGCTCGCCTGGACCGTCTCTACTGATCCGGATCCAAACGATACCATCACCTACCAGATTGAAATTGCCGAAGATATTTTCTTTGCCGAGCCGGTCATCCTGGCCGCGCTGGATAGCACCGAAAGCCGTCTTGACGCTTTTGTCGATTACACTGCCCTGCAGGATGGTGTTGATTATGTCTGGCGTGTAAGTGCTGACGACTCGAACGGCGGCGTTGCCACCAGTGCTGTCGGCAGTTTCAATTATGATACTGCCATGCTGATGGTCACGGCCAACCTGCCGGATGCCGAGGTCTTCCTCGGTGGCAACTCGGCCTATGCCGGCAAGCGGGTCGGCGTTGCGCCAATCGAATTCCGTGATCTGCTGCCGGGTGCCTATACCGTGGTTGTTGAGCGGGCCGGTTGTGAGCAGTTCATCGCCCAGATTGAAATTTCCGGTCAGGATAATGCCGATGTTGTTGCAGCTCTTGATCTCGCAGTTGTTTCCTCGTTCAATTCCGGTGGCGATCTGCGTGCCGGAAAGTCAAAGCTCAAGGTAGTGGGAGGGGCCGCACCGTTCGTAGTCGATTTCAACAACGACGGTATGCTCGATCTGTTGATCGGCGACGATTCCGGAGCGCTGACGCTGTTCACGGCGTTGTCACAGCGTGGTGCCAAGGTTCAGTATGATACCGGCGTGCTGCTAACAGCTGCCGGGGCGGTACCGTTTGTCGTCGACTGGAATAATGACAATCGCAAGGATTTGTTGGTCGGGAGTGTTGACGGCACCTTCACGCTCTATCTGCAGTCGTCGTACAGTTATGATCTCAAGCCGCAGTTTGTTGCCGGCCAGTTGTTGCAGATCGAAGACCTCGGTCCCGGGGCTACTCCGGCAGTGATCGACTGGACCGGAAACGGCGTCAAGGATCTGATAGTCGGCACCGCGAACGGCAGCCTGTTGCTGTTTGAAAACGACAGCGCAGATGATGCTCAGCCGAAGTTGCAGGAAAAAGGGCAACTGCTCGGCAGCTTTAGCGGTGCGGTTGCTCCGATGTTTATCGACTGGGATGCCGATGGTCAGCGTGATCTGCTGATCGGCAGTGCCGGTACCCTGCAGCTCTATACGGAAAACACTGACGGTTCTTATGCGGTTGGCGAGACAGTTCTTGCACCCCACGCTGCCGATCCGGCGACTCGCTTCTTTGTCGTTGATATTGACCAGCAAGGCGGCAAGGATATCTTTGTCGGTTTTGCTGACGGTTCGGTCAGCTTCTTCCGATCCGGCGGGCGGGATTACCAGCCGTCTGTAAAAGCTGCTCTGCTCGATAAGGTAGCCCAGATTGACGGCTTGACTGACGACGCAGCGCTGGATGCTTCAATTGCAGCGATTGCCGCTGCTCTTGAAGGTGATGATCTGGATTTGGCCGGCAGTTTGGCCAAAGCTCTGGTTGAAGCGGTACCGACTGATGGCGCGCTGGCAACTGCCGCGGTTGAGTTGCTCAATCTTTTGAGCCGCTAATAGACAAGAATATTATAACGATAAGAATCTGCTTCAAACGAACGGGCAAGGCCGCTCCGGCGGTTACGCAAAGCATAAGGGACCGCAAGCGGGCAAGCCTGGCTGTCGAATGTGAGGCCCTGAATTGAGAGGGATGGTAAGGCATGAATAGCAAGTCATTAGCAGTGATAACAGGGTTGACTCTTCTGGTTCTACTGAGTGCAACCATGACGTTTGCCAAGGGGACAGCTAATGTATCGAATACGGTACACAATCTGTCGGCGAGCGGGCCGTTCTTTTCCTTATATGTAACGGATGAGCCGGAAGTCTGTATCTTCTGTCATACACCGCACGGCGGCAGCCTGACCGGTCCGCTCTGGAACAAGGCTGATCCAGCCCCGGCCGGTGGCTTTATCTTTTATGACAGTGCCACACTCAGTGCTACGGTCAAGGGCGTGGCTGTAGTCAACTCTGAGTCGTTGCTGTGTCTCTCTTGCCACGACGGCAGCGTTTCGGTTAACCACCTGTTGAACTACGGTCAGACCTTCCCGATTACTACCTCTTCCAATGGTCAGACCAATACGGAAATTGTCGGTACCCCGGGCTCAAATATGCGTATCGGTGGCAGCCCGACCAACCCGGGCGATGAAGGTCAACTCGGTGATGATCACCCGATTTCCTTCAGCTATCGTGACGTCTGGAATGAGTACGATGGTGCTAGCAAGGCCGGTCTGGTTAACCCGGATGATGCGGCTTTTCTGGCCAGCGATGTCCGTCTGTTCGGAGCCACCGAGCG
>JAUVAJ010000267.1 GCA_030591795.1 Desulfuromonadales bacterium
GGCCCTGATGTGGCTTGACCAGATGCAGATCCTCATCGAACGCATCGTCGATACCACCGAAAATTTCCAGGGCAAATGCGCCGTTGACGCAACTGAGATTCAGTAGTTTATTTGCTCCGAAGATGGCGAACGCCGCCAGTGCGGTCATGGCACTGGTCCCGTTCATCAGGGCGATCCCCTCCTTGAAACTGAGACGCATCGGCTTGCGCTCGAGTTGCCGGTAGACATCAGCCGCCGCGCGAAGCTCACCCTGATAATATAGTTTGCCTTCGCCGATAATCGCCAGCCCGAGATGCGCCAGATGAATCAGATCACCTGAAGCACCAACACTGCCGCATTCGGGAATATACGCTGCAACTCGCTGATTGATCATCCATTGCATATGCTCGAGCAGCTCAATGCGCACCCCGCTAAACCCTTTAACCAGGGTATTCAGACGCACGGCCATTACCGCAATGGCGATATAGTCCTTGAGCGGATCGCCGAGTCCGGCAGCGTGACTCCGGATCAGATTGACCTGTAACTCTTCAATCTGCTCGTCATCGATAATCTTGTTGCACATCGGCCCGAAAGAGGTATTTACGCCATAGATGATCCGCTTGGCCGCTACCTCTTCTTCGAGAAAATTACGACTGGCGCGGCACCGCTCCAGGGCTGCCGGATCAAGCGCAACCTGCTTGTCGCCGACGCCAATAGCGACAATGTCATCGACGCTCAGGTCATAACCATTCAGCACTACGGTCTGTTCAGTGTTCTTACTCATTTGCTTTCTGTTCCTTATCTTGTTCACGACAATCAAAAAAAGTGACCGGCTTGCGACGCTCCGGCACAATAGTCTTTTGCATGATCTCCTCCGGGGAGACCAGCACCACCTCCGGCTTGACCCGGGTTTTGGCGGCAATCAGTTCGGCTACCTGTTCCGCGGTTAACGTTGCATCGCTAGTGCCGACCACGACCCGAAGTCGATCGGAGAGATCGAATTCGCGTTCTACCTCCAGGTAATGTCCCTGGATTGACTCTATACCGTGCAAAGCGTTACTGATCGTCGCCGGAAACAGGGTGGTACCGCGACACTTGAGCATCTGTGACAGACGTCCGAGAATCGGCCCGAGCCGCGGTGTCTGCCGGCCGCAGGCGCACGGTTCGGTGTGCAGAGTAGCGATATCACCGGTCCGGTAACGCAGCAGCGGCGTCCCTTCGATCCCGAGCGGAGTCACAACAACCTCACCCGGCGTCCCGGCCGGAACCGGCTGACCACTTGCATCAATTATTTCGGCGACAATCAGTTCCGGCAGCAGATGGCCACCACAGCCTGCGGTACAATCGGCAAAAGCTGTCGCCATTTCGGTGCTGGCATAGGTGCCAAGTACCTGAGCGCCCCAACTATCGTGCAACGCCGTACCTAGGGGCGACAAACTCAGATCAGGCTCACGAATCGGCTCACCGATGCAGATCAGCTTGTCGACCCCCAGCTGCACCGGATCGACGCCCGCTTGCTCAAACCGACGCGCCAGCGCCAGAAACAGACTCGGCACCCCGACCAGAACATTCGGCCGCTGCTGACGGATCAATTCAGCCATCAACGCCAATTGCCCGGAGCCGGCACGGATCGCCGTGGCGCCGATCTTGCGCAGACCGAGAAAATACGCCAACCCAGCCATGAAGCTGCGATCCAACGCCGCGCCGATCAGAACCTTGTCGCTACGACTGATGCCGGCAGCAACAAAGGCGAGTTGTTCGTTTTTGGCCAATCGCTGCAGGTCGTTTTCGGTCTGCCAGATCGTTACCGGCTCACCGGTGGTACCGGAGGTTTGACAAATATCGACCACCTGCTCTTCGGCAACCGCCAGAAACTCTTGGTTGTGCTCAGCCAGATCAGCCTTGCCGGTGAACGGCAACTGCTGCAGATCAGCCAGGGTCCGGCAATCTTCCGGTGCAAAACCGCCGCGCGCAAACAGTTCCCGATAATATGGCGATGCCTGCTGCAGGTAACCGAGGTGCTGTTGCAAGAGCAGCAACTGTCGCTCAGAGTCAACGCTGTCCTGGCGCTCGCTGGTCATCTACTGCGCCTCCCGACTACGCATCTCTGTCAGCGCTTCAGCCATCCGCCCCTTGACCAGCTTACGGAGTCGGATGAGACCATTTTTATCAACAAATTCCCGGGTGTCGATCGGTGCCAGCGCCCGGAGAGTGATGCGGCAGGGGTGCAGCAGTTTACGTCCGGGCGGCAACAGGTGATTAGTACCGTCAATACAGAGTGGAATCAACGGCACCCCGGAATTGATTGCCGCCTTGAAGCCTCCGGAGTAAAAGCGTTGCAATTGACCATCACGACTACGCCGCCCTTCCGGGAAGAAAAGAACCGTACCACCGGCAGAAAAAGCCGATTGGCAGTCGTTTAAAGTCTCGGGCCAATTAAGTTCCTCAACATTAAGGTAACGCGCCAGACGCATAAAACCACGATACCAGAACATCCGAAACGGCCAGGCACGTACAGCAAACGTGATATCGTGTACCGGCAACAGCGCTATACAAAACGTATCAAAGAAAGAGAGATGATTAACCACAAACATGTACGGTTTACCGATCTCGATCAGCTGCATCTGCTCCCGGCGAAAGCGCACAAAGGGGCTCATCAACAGCAGCCAACCCCGGCCGTACAGCCAGATAAACCAGCGCATCACCCGAGCGGCTGACCAGCGCAAAACCAGCAGACTGAGACCGAAGATAAAGGGAAAGATCAGAACCCCGAACACGGTCCAGAGCAACAGCATGCTGTAACACCAGAGGTTCATCAACAGCAGAACCGGCTTTGAACCGCCGTAATCGTCGGCTATGTTGCGGGAATCAGTCAATCCTGGCTCTTTCTCGATTTTCAGCTGTTCTCTACAACTTTTGCAAAAACAAAGCGATGGATATCACCCAGAGTACGAATAGCGCGAACCGCTTCTTCTTCACGAATTTTGAAATCGAATGCCCCTTCAAGAACAATCACCATGTCTACCGTGTCCAGACTATCGAGCCCCAGATCTTCGTAAATGTTTGCCTCGGGCGTCATATCGGCCCGGTCGAGCTCAAACTCCTCGGCGAGATTGGCATCGATCAATTCAATTACTTCCTGTTCAGTCATGCGTACTGCTCCTTATGATAACGGTGGAATTAATCCCACCCATCGCGAAATTATTTTTCAGCACCAGTTTCGGTTGAACCTTTCGGTTCTGTTGCAGGTGCAAGAGTCCACTGCATTTTTCATCGACCTGCTGCAGATTGCGGGTCGCAACCAGTTCGCCGCGGCGCATCATACCAATACTGGCAGATAATTCAATAGCGCCGCTCGCCGCCATGGTATGGCCCAGATGCCCCTTAAGGCTACTGACCGGAACCCGATCACCGACCAGTCGACGAATCGCCTCGGCCTCGGCGACATCACCCTGCAAGGTGCCGGTGGCGTGCGCATTGATATAATCGAGTTCGTCAGCGGCAATTCCGGCATCCACCAGCGCCAGACGCATACACTCATACATTGCTCCGACATCGGGATTGGCGATGCTGGAAGTGTCCGAAGTGGTGGCAAAACCGATAACCTCGGCGAGAATAGTCGCCCC
>JAUVAJ010000272.1 GCA_030591795.1 Desulfuromonadales bacterium
CCGGTCGAGTTTAACTTTGCCGGTATCAACCAGGTGCAAATGCACGAAGATATAGGACTCAACTTCGCTGCGACCTTGCGTTCATTTTTGCGCCAGGATCCTGATATCATTATGATCGGTGAGATTCGTGATTTTGAAACAGCTGAAATCGGCGTCAAGGCGGCGTTGACCGGTCATATGGTCCTCTCAACCTTGCATACTAACGATGCACCGGCAACAATCAACCGTCTGCTTAACATGGGGATCGAACCGTTCCTGGTCGCTTCGGCCGTCAATCTGATCACCGCCCAACGTCTCGGTCGGCGTGTGTGTGGTGAGTGCAAAGAGCCTTATGAAGTACCAAAGGAAGCCTTGATAGAAGCCGGTGTTCCCGAGTCTGAAGTCGACGATTTTGTCTCCTACAAGGGGGTCGGTTGCTCAACCTGCAGCGATACCGGTTACAAGGGGCGTGTTGGTATCTATCAGGTTATGCCGATGTTCGAGGAGCTTAAGGAACTTGTTCTTGCCGGTGCTAATACCGCAGAAATCAAGCGTGAGTCGATGATACTCGGTTGCAAATCGATGCGTCAATCCGCGTTGACCAAGATGCAAGAAGGTGCGTTGAACCTGGAAGAAGTTTTACGTGTAACAATTTCTGACGATAGTTGACAGGTTGTTAGTGAATTGTTGATTATTTTATTTTTGTTGGACAGTGAGGAAAGAAACGATGGCAGTTAGTATACATCAATTACTGAAAACCATGACGGAGCAAGGTGCATCCGACTTGCATATTACAACCGGCTGCCCCCCACAGTTACGTATCGACGGTAAAATGGTCCAGATGAAACTGGCACCATTGAGCCCAACCGAATCCAAACAACTCTGCTACAGCATCCTGACCGATGCCCAGAAGCGACGTTTTGAGGAAGATAACGAACTCGATTTCTCGTTCGGCGTTAAAGGCCTGGCCCGTTTTCGTGGCAACGTTTTTATGCAGAGGGGTGCGCTTGCCGGTGTTTTCCGGCTGATCCCGTTCAAGGTCCTCACTTTTGATGATCTCGGTCTGCCGCCTATCGTTCGTAAACTGTCAATGCGTCCTCGCGGCCTGATTCTGGTTACTGGTCCTACCGGCAGCGGCAAGTCAACAACCCTGGCTTCGATTATCGACGAAATTAACAGCACTCGTAGCGAACACATTATAACGATTGAGGATCCGGTTGAGTTCCTGCACCCGCATAAAAAGTGTCTGGTCAATCAACGAGAGGTAGGGGCTGATACCCACACCTTTAAGAAAGCCTTGAAATACATCTTGCGCCAAGACCCTGATATCGTTTTGCTCGGTGAGCTACGCGACATGGAAACCATCGAAGCTGCTCTGACCATCGCTGAGACCGGTCACCTCTGTTTTGCAACATTACACACCAATGGTGCCCTTCAATCAATCAACCGTATTGTCGATGTGTTCCCGACCAACCAGCAACAGCAGGTTCGGACCCAGCTCTCCTTCGTACTTGAGGGGATCATGTCTCAGACATTGTTGCCTTTGGCCAACGGCAAGGGTCGCGCGCTGGCGCTTGAAGTTATGGTGCCGAATATGGCGATTCGGGCTTTGATCCGTGATGATAAGGTACATCAACTTTATTCACAAATGCAGATGGGTCAGGAAAAGTACGGTATGCAGACGATGAATCAGGCGCTGTTCGAGCTTTTTCATAAGAAGAAAATTACTATGGAAACGGCAATGATACGTTCTCCAGAGCCGGAGGAGTTGAAGCAGATGATTGCCAACCCTCAGGCGTCTTTACGTCGTCAGGCTGCTGGTGCATCAGTAAATTAGGTTATGTGGATAATTAACAACAGCTTATAAACGAGAGGTTTAAAGCATGGCCAAATTTTCATGGGAAGGTAAAACCAGAACCGGTAAAACACAAAAAGGGGTAATGGAGGCGGCGGATGAGTCTGCTGTCATGAACCATTTGCGGTCTCAGGGCATTATGCCTTCTAAGGTGAAAAAAGCGGGTGGGGGGCTGAATATGGAGCTTAACATCTCTTTTATGCAGCCGAAGATTGTTACCAAAGATATTGTTATTTTTACCCGTCAATTTTCAACTATGATTGATGCAGGCCTGCCTCTGGTTCAGTGTCTTGATATCTTATCGCGCCAGCAGGAGAACAAAACCTTTCGTAAGGTATTGACCGAGGTAAAGGAATCAGTTGAGTCTGGATCTACTTTTGCTGATGCATTGAAGAAGCATCCAAAGGTTTTTGACGAGCTGTTTGTTAATCTGGTTGCGGCTGGGAAAATCGGCGGTATTCTCGATACTATTCTTAACCGTCTCGCTGCCTATATCGAAAAAGCAATGAAACTGAGAAAGCAGGTCAAGAGCGCCATGACCTATCCGACCACAATTGTCGGAGTTGCTTTTCTTGTTATCAGTGTAATTCTTGTGTTTGTTATTCCGCAATTTCAAAGTATGTTTGAGGATTTTGGTGGAACCTTGCCGATGCCGACGCAAATTGTTGTTATGATCAGTGACTTTATCCAGAATTATGTTTTGCACATCATCGTTGGTATGGTCCTTTTTAAAGTCGCTTATAAAAAATTTGGAGATACCAAGAGGGGCAGGGAAATCCTTGACGATCTTTATCTGAAACTGCCGATATTTGGTGAATTGATTCGCAAGGTGGCGGTGGCTAAATTTACCCGGACGCTCGGCACCATGATTTCCAGTGGTGTGCCGATCCTCGATGGATTGGAGATTGTCGCCAAAACAGCCGGAAATAAAACAGTTGAAAAAGCTATTAATAAAGTTCGACAAAGTATAAGTGAGGGAAAGACTATCGCTGAACCGTTGGAAAAATCCGGGGTTTTCCCCTCGATGGTTTGTCAGATGATCGCCGTGGGTGAGCAGGCGGGTGCTCTTGATACTATGTTAAACAAGATTGCCGATTTTTATGATGATGAAGTCGATGATGCTGTCACCAACATGACCGCGATGATGGAGCCGTTGTTGATGGCGTTCCTTGGTGTTACTGTCGGTGGTCTGGTTGTTGCCATGTACTTGCCAATCTTTAAGCTGGCTGGAAGCGTTTAAGGCCATTGAACAAAAACTCCAACCTCGAAATCAGTCCAGAAAACAGGACTCTGTTTCGTAGGCGTTTAGCCTGGTTTCTACTGTTTCGCCTTTCAGTTGTTACCCTGTTTCTGGGCGGCACAATTGTGTATCAGTTGCGTTCAGGTTCTTTTGATGGGCCTGAACTTCCTTTTTTGTATAGCATGGTTGCTCTGACCTACCTGCAAACCGGAATTTCTGCGTACTTTTTGCCAAAAACCAGCCGTCTTAACTTTTTTACTCAGGTGCAAGGCGCCTGGGATTTGTTATTGGCGACGTTCCTTATTTATCTGACAGGAGGAGTCCTCAGTAATTTTTCATTCCTGTACATCCTTGTTATTTTCAGTACCAGCCTGTTTTTGCGTCCGCGCCATATTTTATTTGTTGCATCTGCAGCTGCAATTCTTTATGGAAGCTTACTCGATCTTCAATACTACAAGCATCTACCTCTCCTTCCCGGGTTAATATATAAAAACTTACCTGATGGC
>JAUVAJ010000081.1 GCA_030591795.1 Desulfuromonadales bacterium
ACTGCCGCCTTGCCCTTTCTCTTTACGGTAGAAACCACGGCCTGACTTGTCGCCGAGCAACCCCTGCTCGACCATCTTCTCCATAAATGGTGGTGGTGCGAACATCTGCCGATGCTCGTCTTTGGCCAGCAGCTCAACGCTGTTGCGGCCGACATGCACCAGAGTGTCGAGGCCGACCAGGTCGGCGGTACGAAAGACTGCGCTCTTCGGCCTGGCGGTGGCCGGGCCGGAGACGATATCAACCTCCTCGACGGTCAGCCCCATCTGCAACATGTGCTGCATGGCGTTAAACATGGCGTAGGCGCCGATGCGGTTGGCGATAAAGTTTGGCGTGTCCTTGCCGATCACCACCCCTTTACCGAGGCGTCGGCTGATGAAAGCGCCGAGATCGGTCAACAGTTGCGGGTCAGTGAAGCGGCTCGGCACCAGTTCCAGCAGTCGCATGTAGCGCGGCGGGTTGAAAAAATGCGTAACCAGAAAGTTTTTTTGCACCGCTGCCGGCAATACCTCGGCCAGAGTGTTGATCGACAGACCGCTGGTATTGCTGGAAAGAATAGCGCCCTCGGCCAGATTCGGCAGCACGGTCTGTTGCAGCAGTCTCTGCTTGATGTCCATCTGTTCTACTACCGCCTCAATTACCCAGTCGCAGGTCTTGAGTTGCTGCGCGTCGTCGGCAAAATTACCGGTTTCAATCTGTTCGGCGTACTGCGCCAGATAGAAGGGTGCGGGGCGAGCTTTAAGTGCTGCCTGTAGACCGGCTTGCGCTATGTTGTCTTCACCCGGGTACTGTGGCGGGAGATCAAGCAGCAGGACCTTCAGCCCGCTGTTGGCCAGATGCGCGGCAATGGCGGCGCCCATGACTCCGGCACCGAGAACCGCGACACGTTTGATGGTTTTCATATGGTATCTCCTTCAGCAGCCGGTTCAGGCAGCTGTGTCATCAATTATACAAAATCCGCTGTCGTGAATTTCGTGATCCTTGGCCAGATACATCCCTTCAAGCAGCTTGGCAAAGCGCGTTGATACCACCTGGCGTTTGACTTTCAGGGTCGGGGTCACTTCCCCGGCGTTGGCAGAGAAGTCGCGTGACAGCAGGGTAAAGCGTTTGATTTGCTGGAAGTGGGGGAGATCGGCCTGCAAGCGGTCTATCTGGCGGCGGATCAGATCGAGAATGTGTGGGTGGCTGACCAGGCCGCACTCGTTCAGGTAATCGAGTTTTTTAAACCGGGCATATTTTTCCAGATTCTCGAAGTTCGGTACCAGCAGGGTGACCAGGAATGGTTTGCGATCACCGTAAACCATGGCGTTGGACAGGTACTTATTGGTCTTGAGCAGGTTTTCAAGGAACTGTGGTGCCACATTTTCGCCACCGGCGGTGACGATCAGATCCTTTTTGCGGTCGGTGATGGTCAAAAAACCGTCGCTGTCAACTTCGCCGATATCGCCGGACTTGAACCAGTCGCCGGTAAACGCTTCGGCGGTTCTTTTCGGCATATTCCAGTAGCCTTTGAAGATGCCGGGACCACGCAGCAGAATTTCGCCATCGTCAGCGATTTTGATTTCGGTGCCGGGGAAGGCCTGGCCTACGGTGCCGATGCGCATTTTGCCGGCACTGTTGACCGATATGCCAGCGCCGGTCTCGGTCAGGCCGTACCCTTCATAAATCTGGATACCGGCGGCGTGAAAGAATTCAGCCACATTCTTGACCAGCGGTGCACCGCCGGAGATGAAGAAGCGCAAGTGGCCGCCGAGTTTCTGGTGCAATTTGGAGAAAACCAGTAACCGGGCCACGCTGATGCCGAATTTGAGGAATCGGTTCGGGGTCTTTCCAGCGAGGACGGCCTTCGAATAGGCTTCGCCGATTTTCAAAGCGGCAAAAAACAGCTGCTTTTTGATAAAGGAACCCTCAAGCACTCGCTCCATGACCCGGGCATACATCTTCTCGTACAGCCGGGGAACACTGATAACGATGGTCGGTTGGATCTCAGTCAGGTTCTGTGGCACGGTATCGATGCTTTCGGCGTAGGCGATAGCCGCCCCTTGCAGCAGCATCAGATAGTAGCCGTCGATTCGTTCGAAGACATGCGATAAAGGGAGGAACGAAAGACAGGAGTCGTTCTCACCAATATCGAAGACAGTCAGCGCTGCCTTGATGTTTTCCAGCATATTCGTATGCGTCAACGCAACCCCTTTTTGCAACCCGGTGGTTCCCGAGGTGTAGAGCAAAGTTGCGATGTCACCACCGTTGCCGGTTTCGAGACGACGATTCAGCTCCTCACGTTCCTCCGGGAGGCCACGGGCAAGAAAATCAGACAGGCCGAGGAGACAGTCACTCTCATAACCGCCACCGAACAGGATTACCTTCTCTAATGTCGGCACCTCGTCCAGATGTCCGGCTAACTCTTTGGCTAAAAGTAATGAACGGATGAACAGCACCCGGCTGTCCGAATCATGCAGGATATGCAGCAGGGCATCAATCCCCTCGACATGGTAAACCGGAACGGTTACCGCCCCGACACTCATTGCGCCCTGGTCGGCATACACCCACTCGGGGCTGTTCGGGGCCATGATAGCGACCCGGTCGCCGACCGCTATGCCGAGAGCAAGCAGGCCGCGTCCGTAGTGGCGGATCTGTTCGGCAACATGCTGTGAGCTGATGTTGCCGTAACTGCCGCCGAGTTTGCTGCGCAGCGCTGTTTTGGCGGGATTGTTGTCCAGTCGATATAGAACATTTTGGGGGATAGTCTGTTTCATAGTCATTCTCCTGCTTTATTGTTTCGTAGCATCCTCCCCTTTGTTCCGTTTACTGGCGGGCTTCTTCTTTACTGGCGTTTCCCAAGTACTGATAATATTGGCACTCAGTTCCGGGAAGTTGTCGTCGAGCACCTCACGGGCAATGCTGTAGGCTAGTTTATCGTCATTACAATAGATAGCGTGGTGCAGTCCGGCGATCCGGCGCCGGGCTTGGTGGCAGAAGAGGTCAGCCAGTCGCTCGGAACCGGCCGGTGCGCCTTTTGCTGTGGCACGGGAGATGACGGCAGTCATGGCAAACAGCTCGACGCCGAAATCGACCACTCGACCGAGAATCATCTGTTTTTTCTGCAAGCTCTGCTGGTAGCGCATCATCATGTGGAACAGGTCGCGGGCGAGCTTCTGCGAGTTGCGTGCAACAAAACGCAGATGCTCCTCAAGCGGGCCCTCGATCTTGATATGTTGCAGGCTTGAGGTGAACGGCAGCCAGAGGCGTGGATACCAGCCGGCGTAGAAACGGGCGGCTTTGAAATAGTTGGCTTTACCACTGGTCGCCGAAGCCTCGGCCGCTTTCAGGTGTGGATCGAGCGCTTCACGGGCGATGAACAGCCGCATGATCTCACTGGTCCCTTCGATGATGGTGTTGATCCGGGCGTCGCGTAGCAGCCGCTCCATCGGCATCGGTAATTCGCCGCGCGCGCGCAGTGAATCGGCGGTTTCGTAGCCGCGACCACCGCGAATCTGTAACGCCATGTCGACGCTGCGCCAGAGGGCTTCGGAAGAGTGGAGTTTGGCCATAGCGGCTTCGAGACGGATATCGGCTCCACCTCGATCGGCCATCGCCGAGGTCAACCAGGTCAGGCTTTCGACAGCAAAAATGTCGGCGGCGATGGTGGCGATCTTGTTGGCGACCGCTTCATGGTGGCCGACCGGTGCGCCCCACTGTACCCGCTCCAGGGACCACTGTCTGGCCATGCGTAACGCTTGCTTCATGGTGCCGCCGCTGGCGGCCGGCAGAGTCAGACGACCGGTGTTGAGGGTGCGCAGGGCGAGGCGCAGACCGCCACCCTGTTCGGTGACGATGTTCTCATGCGGGACTCGTACGTTGTCAAAATTCAGCAGGCCATTCTGCAACCCCTTCAAACCCATGAAGTCGCAGCGATGTTTGGTGGTCAGGCCGGGGCTGTTGCCCTCGACGATGAAGGCGGTGATCTCCGGACGCTTCTCGGCCGGATCATTGGTCCTGGCCATGACGATTAAGAGATCGGCATCTGGGCCGTTGCTGATCCAGAGCTTTTCACCGTTGATTATCCAGGTCGAACCGTCTTCGGTCCGGGTGGCTGTAGTCTGCAGGCTTGACGGGTCGGAACCAACATTAGGTTCGGTCAGCGCGAAGGCGCTTATTTCACCGGCGGCGAGACGGGGCAGGTATTTTTCTTTTTGTTGCTGAGTGCCGAACAGTTTCAACGGCTGTGGCACGCCGATACTCTGGTGGGCCGAAAGCAGGACAGCAGACGAGGCACAGTGACTGGCGATCAATTGGATGATGCGGTTGTAATTAATCTGTGACAGGCCGAGACCGCCGTACTCTTTCGGTAGTTTGATGCCGAACAGGCCGAGCTTGCGGAAACCTTCAATGACCTTTTCCGGGATTTCCTTGTCGCGATCGATGGCATCGGCATCGACTTCTTTGGCGAGAAACGTTTTCAGCTTGGCCAGGAGTGGGTCACATAGCTTTCGGTCCGCATCATCCTGCTGTGGGAAAGGAAAAATCAGGTCGGCCTGCAGTCGCCCCATGAACAGCTCCCCGACAAAACTCGGCGCCTTCCATTCGGTCTCGCGAGCCGCTTCGGCCGTTTCCAGTGAGCGTAGTTCGTCCTGTTTCTTTTTGCTCATAAAACTCCTCCTTGTCAGACGTTAATCATTAGGAGAAATACATATATGCTATTTTCTATATTATATCATTTATTGTGCAATGTGCATGTCGGTTGAACCGGTTTTATTCCTCTTCTGCAGCTTTAGCGTTGCCGTTATGGTCTTCCTCGTCGGCGTTGCTCCAGGTCACTTTCGAGGGTTTAAAGCCTTTGGCAATTGATGGTTTTATGATTTCAAAGTAGGGTGATACATCGAAATCGCGTGGGGTGAAATGCGAGTGATGCCTGATGCGCAGCACCTCTTTGTAGCAGCTGGCACAGCGCGGGTCATGCCCCAGCTCAAAGGCGACTTCCGGCAAAATCGGGTACGGGATGGTCTGGAAAGCCTGGGCGATCAGTGACGAACAGATAGCGCGGGTCGGGTCACCGCTACCCAGAGTCAGCAGACGTCTGCGCCAGCGGGTCGGCACAATCGGTGTCGGAATAAGGTAGCGGGCCAGATCAAAAATATTTTTCAGATCGTACTTCTGGTCGATGCGGGCCATGGCAAATTCAATTACCTGTTTGATCTGTTTGCGCGAGAGGCCGACCGGTCGGCAGATCCGGGTGTGGTATTCAGCATAATAACTGAGCGGCACTACCTGAACGCCTTTATTAATGTCAACCTCAAGCAGGGTCAACGCTTCTTCGCCAGTCTTCGGTTTGCCGAGAGCATCGCCTATGTAGAGAGCGGCATGCGACCAGCTCGACTGAGTCAGGTATTTAATCGCAACACTGAAGTTGCTGTTGCCATCGATCAGCAACACATCGCCCGGTTTCAAGGTCGCAGCAAGATCACCCGGGTAGCTGGTCGATAACTCGACCGACGCTTCCTGCGGTCTGGACAGGTAACGGGCGAGTCGTTGGCCAAATTTTTCAAAAGATCCCATGAGCACCGCTTAATCATAAGTAATGACGGAATGTGTTTTAATACAATTATAGCAAAGGAATTTATGGTTGCTGATTTTTCAGGGAATAAGCCAGAGCGACAGCTTGTAATGATTTAGGATGTGTGAACCGAGACTAATTCATGTTAGTGTGAAAAGAGTTGTTCTTATGTGTGACATGCAGGTGAAAGGGAGGGTATCGATGAGACTTGAAATCCGCATGCCGAGGTTGAGTGAGTTTTCCGACGAAGGGACTATTGCCAAGTGGCGGGTAGCGGTCGGTGACATTGTCCAGAAAGGCGAAGCAGTCGCCGACGTGGATCTTGATATGTCGAGGATCGAAATTTTGGCGGAAGCCGATGGCAAAATTGACGAAATCTGGGTTCTTGAAGGCCAGTCGGTCCCGGTTGAAACAGTCATAGCAATGCAGTCCGTCGATGATGTGGTTATCAGTGCAGAACCAGCGGTAGAAGAATCGCAGCAAGAGACGGTCGTCGAAGCTGCTCCTGAAGAAAAAACCGAAGATGGATCAGAATTTTTCCCTGAACTTGGCGATGAAGCGAATCCTGATGTAGAGCCGGAAACCGAAGCAGCAGCAGGGGGCAATGAAGAACCTGTCGTCATGTATGGCCATATCCTGGCATCACCGGAAGCAATTAAGTTGGCCGAGCAGCATAATGTCAACCTTGGAAACCTGATTGGCACCGGTTCGTGCGGCTTGATCGAGCGTGCGGATGTCGAGGCGGCCATGCAGTCTAACAGCCAGTTTATCACGGTCGATGATGTTGATGATTTGATGAGTTTTGATGGTGATTTCGCCAGTAAATTGCCGTCAGATGAGCCGGTCCCGGCTCCGGAGGCTGAAGACGAGCCCGAATCGGCAGCGGTCGGGCAGACTGAAGAGGCTCAAACCGGGCAAGCGGATGAGTCAGCAGAAGAAAAGCCGAATGAGTCTTCGTTTATAGATGTAGAGGTTCCGGCGGAAGAACCAGCACTGCCGACAGAAGTGGCTGCTGAAACACCGGATGAAACTGTATCGACTCCGGATGTTATTTATATGGCCCCAGCACCGGAGTCTGTTGATGAACCGGAAGCTCTTGCTGTGAATGAGTCAGACACGATAGGTTCCGAGACCGATCTTGATGCTGTCGTTAAAGAGCTGGATGCCGAAACCGAACCGGTGAAACTGGATGAAACGACCGTTGCGCAGATTATCGAACAGAGCGTTTCTGAACCACGTGGCAAGTCGGTCAAGGTGCGGCGGCTGGTCGCCCGCAAGATGCAGCATAGCTGGCAGCATGCGCCACATTTCTTTGTTACGGTCGCTGTCGACATGACCGATGTTATCCGCTTCCGTGCTGATCTCGGCGTGACGATCAACGATTTTATCCTGGCTGCGACCACCCGTGCCTTGCAGGAACATCCCTGGGTAAACAGTCACTTTGTTGATGATGAAGCGGTGGAACAATCTGCCATCAATATTTCACTGGCGGTCGAGACCGAGCAGGGGCTTTACTATCCGGTCGTGAAAGATTGCGCCGGTAAGTCGGTCAAGGAACTCGGCATCTCCTCCGCCGAGATGGTGGTCAAGGCTCATTCCGGTAAACTGACGGAAGAGGAGATGGCCGATGGAAGTTTCACCATTTCGAATATGGGGATGCTTGGCGTTGAATCGTTCAGCGCAATCATCACCCCGCCGCAGGTTGCGGTTCTGGCGGTCGGAACCGTTCGGGGCGAGGTGGTAATCGATGAGTATGAAGAGATGGCGATGGCGCCGATGGTTCGTCTGACCCTGTCGGGTGACCA
>JAUVAJ010000260.1 GCA_030591795.1 Desulfuromonadales bacterium
ACTTCGGTGAGGATTTTGACCAGACGATCAGAGTTGTACTCCTCGTCAATATACTCAAGGTATTCCTTGCGCGCCGCTGCCGCTTTGGCATAGCAGATATCGTAGATATTGAAGGTCAGCGTCTTGGTCAGATTGTTGAAACCACGCAGACGCAGTTTTTTGCTTAGACGCTTGTTTTTCAGACTACGGGAGTTGCGTTTGGCGCACATGGGCAGCCTCACTCAAAGCGGGTCAGGGTTAAATCATTGAGCTATGAATCTATCATTCAGTAGAGCGTCCAACGATTAAATGTTGGATATTTTCTCTTTCCGGTCGTTCATCACCTTGTAAGCACAAAACTCGCCGCACATGGTGCACGCACCGTGCTCTTCATCGACACCTGATTCGGCTCTGATCCTACGGGCTTTTTCCGGATCGATTGCAAGCTTGAATTGCCCTTCCCAGTCGAGTTCCTTGCGGCACTTGGCCATGGCGATATCTTTTTCGATCGCTCCTGGCACTCCTTTAACGATATCGCCGGCATGCGCGGCAACGCGGCAGGCCATAACCCCTTCGTGGACATCTTCGACCGTCGGCAGGCGCAGGTGCTCGCTGGCGGTTACGTAGCAGAGGAAGTCGGCGCCGGCTGCTGCGGCGACAGTGCCGCCAATGGCGCAGGTGATGTGATCGTAGCCGGGGGCGATGTCGGTGACCAGTGGTCCGAGTACATAAAACGGTGCGCCGTGGCAGAGACGTTTTTGCAGTTGAATGTTGGCTTCAATCTGGTGTAGCGGGACATGTCCTGGTCCCTCAATCATGACTTGAACGCCAGCCTTCCAAGCACGTTGGGTCAGTTCGCCGAGCAGGATCAGTTCTTGAATCTGGGCGCGGTCAGTCGCGTCAGCAATGCAACCGGGGCGGAAACCGTCGCCGAGTGACAGCGTTGCATCGTAGGGGCGGACGATCTCCAGCAGTCGGGCAAATTGTTCGAATAGTGGATTTTCGGCATCATTATGCGTCATCCATTCGACGGTGAATGAGCCACCACGCGAGACGACGTCCATGATCCGGCCTTCATTGTCCATTCGCTCGACCGTGGAGCGGGTGACGCCGCAGTGGACGGTGATGAAGTCGACACCGTCATCGAGATGCTTGGTGATGCCGTCAAAAATCTCATCGGCTGTCATGTCAACCATCGCCTTGTTCTTGCGCATGACCGTATCGACGGCGGCCTGGTAGAGCGGCACGCTACCGATGCAGGCTTCGGTCTCAGAGATGATCGCAGCGCGGATCTCGTCAATCGGTCCGCCGGTGGAGAGATCCATGATCGCATCGGCACCGGCGGCAACGGCGACCCGGGCTTTTTCCAGTTCCTTGTCGATACTGGTGTCGTCTTTGCTGGTGCCGATATTGGCATTGACTTTAGTACGTAAGCCGGTGCCGACGGCTAATGGTTTACCGTTCGGCCGTTTGATGTTCTGGCAGATGATAGCGGTGCCGGCAGCAATATTGGTACGCAGAGTTTCGGCGTCGATATTTTCAGCGGCGGCTGCAATCTTGATTGCGTCGGTAATGATGCCCTGACGGGCTTTTTCGAGTAATGTCATGCTGTCCTCTTTTATTGATGGCGTCGCAAAAAGTCCGCCCTCCTGCGTTGCAGTTATTTTCAGGACTTTGACATACAGTATGTATGCCTTCACCCCTGCAAAAACTACGCCTTTTGGTGCGAAATTTTAGCTTAGCCATTTCCGTTGTTTTGTAGTGAAATATTTATTAAGTTTGACCGTGATTATTTATTTATAGATTCTCTTATTATGAGTTGTGCTGCCTGATAATGGTTGATCGGGCCGTGCCCTTTACCAAGTCCTGGGGCGGTGCGAATCGCTTCGCTTATAAATTGTTTGGCTTTGCCGACCGCTTGTTCAATCGGTTCTCCCTGTGCCAGGAAACTGGCGATAGCAGCCGCATAGGTACAACCGGTGCCGTGTGTATGTCTTGTTTCAAAGCGTTCGGATGGAAAACGGTGCAGTATGCCATCAGTGAGCAGCAGGTCGACTGCCGAGGATTCAAGGTGTCCGCCCTTGAGCAGGACATATCTGGCGCCCATTTCCTGTAACCGACCAGCTGCCCTCTCCCTCTCGTTTTCGTTACGGACCGGAAACCCGACCAGTACCTCTGCTTCCGGCAGATTCGGAGTCAGTAAAAACGCCTTTGGAATGATCTGTTCCTTCAGACATTGAACCGCATCAGGCTTAAGAAGCGGTGCTCCGCCTTTGGCGATCATGACCGGGTCTATTACAGCCGGAATGGCACGATCTTTTAAACTTTTTGCAACAACCTGAACGATCTCTTCTGAAAACAACATCCCGGTTTTAATGACGTCGGCGCTGAAATCAGACAGAACGGTCTCAATCTGTTGAGCGACAAAATCTGCCGGGCAAGGGTGAATGCCGGAGACGCCGGTGCTGTTCTGAGCGGTCAACGCTGTGATAGCTGTCATTCCATAGCTGCCGAGCAGGGTGACGGTTTTCAGGTCGGCCTGGATGCCGGCACCGCCGCCGGAATCAGAGCCGGCTATAGTCAGAACCTTGCCGCGTGGTGTCTCCGCGCTACGGTTAAAGGCCAGACTGAGTTCGCGGCTGGCCATGGTCGGGTCAGAATCCTGCATTACTGCTGAAATCACTGCCACCGAGTCAGCACCGGCATCGACAACCTCGCCGATATTAGTACGATCGATACCGCCGATAGCGACCAGCGGGGTGGTGATTGCCTGACGAATCTCCTGAAGACGTTCAACTCCGACATGTTCTGCATCGGCTTTTGTGTCGGTCGGAAACATGCTGCCGACCGCGATGTAGTTCGCGCCGGCCTGCTCGGCCTTTTGAGCCTGAGCAACAGTCCGGGTCGAGATGCCAATGATTTTGTCCGGGCCGAGTATAGCTCGTGCTTCTGCAAGCGTCATATCCTGCTGGCCAAGATGAACGCCATCAGCATTGCAGGCAAGGGCTAATTCGGTCGAATCGTTGATGATGAAAATGGTTCCTGCCGCACGACAGAGAGTTGCCAGATCTCCGGCAATATCAAGCTGCTCTTGAGGTGAGCTCGCCTTGTCCCGGTACTGTACAACCGTGGTCCCACCGCGAATAGCTGAGCGAACCCGTTCGACAAGGCGGTTGTCGCGGTTGTGATCAGTAATCAGGTAGAGTCCCTTGATCATCAAAATACCTTGAAAAATTAATGCCACGTCCGAAGCGGACGCGGCATTAATTATATGCGCTGCGTGGTCGCTTCCCTACGCCGGTGCAAACCGGATCAGGTTCGAAGGGTCATCCGCATTCTTGCGAATTCTCAGTGTAACCTGAATCTGTTGATCCTGGTTAAACACGCCCCTAGCGTTTATTTATCGAGTTAAATATCTGGTCATCAGACCAGAACGATCCTGTTGTTCAAAAAGTCGATCTCGTCAACAATACCGTCAATCTCGCTGGTCTTGCCGTAGATGTCGATCAGCTTTAAAGAAGATTTACCGGGAATCAGGGTTGCAACGTTTTCCAGTGACTGTTCTTTGTCACCATTAATCAGTAAAAAGGAGCCTTGATCTAAACACATGCGATTGACCTCCGTAAAAGTGGTTGCCAGCCTAGCGGAAATAGTCTTTC
>JAUVAJ010000235.1 GCA_030591795.1 Desulfuromonadales bacterium
GAGATTCGCGTCACTGAGGGGGCGATGCGCCGATTGATCGATTATTCCTGGCCGGGCAATGTGCGTGAACTGGAAAATATAGTTGAGCGTTGTTTGGTTCTTGGTGCCGGTGATGAATTGGATGAGCAATGTTTACCGGTGCAGATAACCGGAGCGGATACAAGCTCAGGTGGATTTGTTGGTGTTATCCCTGATGAAGGGTTCAGTATTGATGATTATCTAGGCGGTCTGGAAAAGGACATCTTGCTTATGGCTCTCGCTAAAGCCGGTGGCGTACGCAAGAAGGCAGCCGGGTATCTCGCTATCACTTTTCGTTCAATCCGCTACCGATTGGCCAAGTATGGTCTGGCGGAGGATGATGACGACTGATGGATGACTTGAGTTACAATTTACGTTCAGGCCTCTGACGATAATTGTCACTTTGGTTTATTTGAAAATATAATTGTTATAATCATTTTTGCTGAAGCACCTTGTATATGGGTGCTTCAGCTGTTTATTCAAGGTGCTTGTTTTTTTTGGCATGCCGCTTGCTACTATCTCTCTTTCGTAACTTAAACAGTATTTCAATGACAATGAACGCGCTGAAGCGTTCGTCAAACTCAGTCGGATGTTCCGACATTTTTAAAAGGAGAATCAACATGTTGAAGAATCTCAGAAAGTCTGAAAGTGGTTTCACCCTGATCGAGCTGTTGATCGTTGTTGCGATCATCGGTATCCTGGCTGCAATCGCTATCCCGCAGTTCTCGGCTTATCGTATCCGTGGCTACAACAGTGCCGCTAATGCTGACCTGCGTAACTCCCGTACCGCCATGGAGGCTTTCTTCTCTGACTGGCAGGCCTACCCGGCTTCTTCTGGCACGGTCGGTGTTGGTGCCCTCCTGTCTGTTGCTCTCGGCAATAATACAGTTATAGTCCTTGCTGACGCTATCGATGCTGCTGGTAGTCTCCCGAGTGTTAATACTGACGTTACTTTCCCCCTTTCGGCCGGCGTGCTCTTTTCCGCCAACACGACCGTTGGTGGTCAAAACTTCGTAATGGCTACCAAAAACACCGCTGGTGATCGTTGCTACGCTGGTGACTCGGAGAGTCCGCTCATTTACTGGGTTAACGGCCTTCCAGGAACCCCATATGATACAGCTGCGATTCCTGTTTCAACCAATGCTGATGACGTGGATGGTGTTGCTGGTGGTGCCGGTTGCACCGGTGGTAGTGTTCTTACCTGGACTCCTGTTTCTTAATAGTCTAGTAAAGTGTTGATAAAAAAGGCCGGGTCACCACCCGGCCTTTTTTATTGTGTTTTCAGTGGGAATAGCCAAATGATGATGTTGGTTAAGTTTGATAGATGCCTTGTTTTCAATCAGGCCTCGTTGTATAAATACCCTGCAGTTCTAACTATAAACCTTTCTCTTTTGAGATGTTCGCGATGATTCAATTTGAAAATGTTTCCAAATCATTTAAGGAAGGCCTGAGGGGAAATACTGTTCAGGCTCTACAGAATCTCTCATTGGAGATTCAAGCGGGGGAGGTGTTCGGTTTTCTTGGCCCCAATGGCGCCGGTAAGTCGACCACGATCAAAATTCTGCTCAATCTGATTTTCCCTGATTCCGGGCAGGCTTTTATTGACGGCCGCAGTGTGAACGATAAGGATGTTCGGCGAATGGTCGGATTTCTGCCGGAAAACCCCTATTTTTATGATTATTTAACTGCTGAGGAACTGCTCTGGTTCGGTGGTCGGGCTTCGGGGTTGGACCGAAAGCAGATCGCCAGGGCGACTGACGAACTGCTGGAACGGGTCGATCTGCTTGAGGCCCGTAAGCGCCCCTTGCGTACCTATTCCAAGGGGATGGTTCAGCGTGCCGGTCTGGCCCTGGCCCTGGTCCACGACCCGCAAGTGGTTATTCTCGATGAACCGATGAGCGGGCTCGATCCGGTTGGCCGTAAGATGGTCGGAGATCTCCTGCTTGATTTGAAGCAGCGCGGCAAAACGGTCTTTTTCTCTTCGCATATTCTCAATGATGTTGAACGTTTTTGCGATCGCGTCGGTATCACTGTTGCGGGGCGCTTGCGCCTTGTGGGTACAGTATCTGATCTTACGGTTGAGCATGCTGATCTGGAAAATGTTTTTCTTTCTGAAGTTGCCAAAGCTGCAACGAATGATAAGGGGGCGGCATGACTGTGCTTTGGCCGATAGCATACATCACTTTTAAGGAAGGGGTTCGTAACCGTTCATTTTATGGCATTGCAATTTTTGCACTGCTATTACTCGGATTCAACCTTCTTCTCTCCGGTATGATGATGCAGGATATTGGCAAGTCTGCGGTCGATTTTGCTCTCTCGACTGTTTCGCTGGCTGGCCTTCTTGTGGTGTTTTTTGTTGGTATTAACCTGATTGCCAAAGATCTCGATCGCAGAACAATCTATATGGTTCTCTCCCGACCGATTGCTCGCTGGCAGTATATTCTCGGGAAGTATTCTGGCATGGCCCTGCTGATGCTGGCGGTGATGCTTTTTCTTGGCCTGTTTGCAGTCGTATCCATTTACGCGGTACAATTTTCCTACCCAGAATTTTTCCCACGATTTTCTCTACCGATGGTTTTTCTCGCTATTGTCTATTCGACAATGTCGTTGTTGCTTTTAACCGCTCTGAGTTTCCTTTTTTCCTCATTTACCTCCAACTCTTTTATCGCACAGGTGCTGACGATGATCTCATATTTGATCGGCCAGTCTCTTACCGATGTTAAGACTTTGGTCGAGTTGCCATCCGCTGATGTTGCGCCGATCACGATTAAAGTTATTCAGTTTGCTTATTATCTGTTTCCGAATCTTTCATTGTTTGACCTTAAACTTCAAGCCGCAAATAATCTGCCGGTTACGACTGACTTTATCATGTGGACATCACTTTACTGGTTAGCCTATACCGCATCTACTCTCGCTCTGGGTTCCTTTCTGTTTACCCGCAGGGAATTTCCGTGAACAGGAATATTGTCCTACTGACTCTTGCTCTGCTATTGATCGCAGCGCAAGCCTGCATACTAGAACGTGCTGCAGTAGCTCGACAGGAGCTCCCTGGGACGGAAGGCCCCCTTGTTACATTACCATCCCCGTTGCTAAAGGTGATGGCGGTTGAGTTTGATGGTGTCGCAGCAAATCTTCTTTTTTTGCGGGCGATTATGTTCCATGGGGAGAAATTGGAGCTTGATCAACCCTTAAGCGCTAACGAGTGGGATTGGTTCTATTCAACTCTGGACGCCGCAACCGATCTTGATCCATATTTTTATGACCCTTATTATATTGCGAACGCTACTCTTCCCTGGAAGAGCGAGTTGGTGGAAGAGACCAATGCTTTATTAGGAAAAGGATCGCGTTATCGAGATTGGGATTGGACGCTCCCTTTTTATCGTGGTTTCAACGCTTTCTACTTCCTTCAACAAAATGAGAAGGCTTCGGAGTATCTGATGGAAGCTGCCCGTCGCACCGATACTAATTCTTTTATGGCGACTTTGGCCTCCCGTCTTGCATACAAATCAAACCGGACTGAAAATGCAATTATTTTCCTGTCTCAAATGGTGCAGAGATCTGATGGTATAAACCGTAAAACATACCAGACTAGGCTAGATGCACTTAAAGGTATTTACGCACGTGAACAAGCGGTCAAAGCCTATAAGAAAAAATTTAATCGCCCCCCTTTACATCTGGAAGAACTGTTTTTCCTTGAGTTGCTTCCGATGTTCCCATCGGATCCGTATGGTGGGGTTTACTACCTTGCCCCCGATGGGTCGGTTAAAACAACGAGCGGTTTACGTTAAGTCGAAGTTGGAGAAACTATGACGCCTTTTGTTTTTGTAGCCGTTGTGGCATTTGTGCTTGGCACAATGGTCGGATCGTTCCTGAATGTCTGCATTTATCGCATCCCGGCTGGCATCTCTATCGTTCATCC
>JAUVAJ010000098.1 GCA_030591795.1 Desulfuromonadales bacterium
CATGGCCGGGTCGCCCTGTCCGGAAGAGACGATGAAGCAGGTGATGGAGAAGATGTATTGCAAAGATATCACCATCGCCTATGGCCTGACCGAGGCTTCGCCGGTGATTACCCAGACTCGTACGGACGATTCGCTCGCCCAGCGGGTCGGCACGGTTGGCACCGCTCTGCCGGAGATTGAGGTCAAGATAGTTGACCCTGAAACTGGAGAAATATGCAGTTCGGATGAGGCTGGAGAGCTATGCTGTCGTGGCTACAATGTGATGAAGGGCTATTACAATCTTCCAGAGCAGACGGCAGAAGCGATCGACAGTGATGGCTGGCTGCATTCAGGTGATCAGGCCGAGGTCGACGGTGATGGTTACTACCGGATCACCGGACGGATCAATGACATGATTATCCGTGGTGGCGAAAATATCTACCCGCGTGAGATTGAGGAATTTATTTTTACCATTGACGGGGTATTGGATGCCCAGGTAGTCGGCATCCCGGATGCGAAGTACGGAGAAGTGGTCGGTGCTTTTGTTATTCGTAAAATTGGCGCCGATCTGAACGAAGAAGATGTGCAGGATTGTTGCCGCGAACAGATTGCCTCGTACAAGCGACCTAAGCATGTCTTTTTTGTCGACGCCTTCCCGATGACCGCTAGCGGCAAAGTACAGAAATACAAGCTGCGTGAACTTGCAGAAAAAAAGCTTGGGCTCAGTCCGGAGGGAGAAACAGATTCGAGCTGCATACGGAGTTGATCTGTGATGGATGAAAAGGTCTGTTACTGCTTCGATTTGACCAAAGCCGACATAGTTGCCGATTTGCGGCTGCATGACGGACATTCGACAATTGTTGATGGAATTCGCCAGGCAAAGCGGGCCGGAGAATGTCGTTGCGCAGAGCTGCATCCGGAAGGCCGTTGATGCCTGCCTGACGTCTGCCGTGTTGTAGACGAAAACAAGATAGTTTAGCTTTTTACCGAAACATTCAAGGGCTCAAATCCCCCTCTATCCCCTTTGCAAAGGGGGCGGTGTATCATATTTTCCCACATTGAAAATATCAGGAGGCTGTCGGACTATCCATGGTGTCCGGCTGCAAATCCGATTGTTTGGCCTATATTTCAGCTCCTTTTCGACCAATAGCTATGGCTATTACTCTCAAACGAGCCAAAATCTGGTCTCAAACTCCCAAATTTTCGCTTCGGCCCGTATAGTCCGACAGCCTCCTAGACCGGATAGTCGCTAACGTGTCAGGCGATCAGTAATTCACGGGCCTTGTCGCGGTCGAGTGGGGCGACCGTCAGTCCCCAATTTTTTTCTCCCTGTTGTAACAGTACCGCGACTTCATTTTCGCCTGCACCTTTACCATAACTGGCGACCAGCGCAGCTGCGATTGCGATCTGGTCCGGTTGGGCATCACCACTGATCAACCCCTGGGGGCCAGAAAAGTTATCGGCACGCAGCATGATATTCTCTGGCAGTGCCAACTCATTAATCCGGTCGTTATCGGCCTGTTTGCGCCCGAGAATCAGCTTGGCTGTTGCAGATAGACGGAATTGTCGGCCGGCCTTGAGTAGCTCGGCCTCAACAACCGTCGCCTCCGGGTTGTGTTTAAACAGGTCGCGTAAACGATTAGAGAACAACTTTTCGGTCAGTAAACATCCGCCACCGGAAGATGGGTACTCTGTCAGCTCCCACTCTTTGGCCAGTGCTATCTGTGGTTTGCGTGAACGGCCCTGAATATCGAGCAGTTGTTCGCGATCAACCAGACCATTCTCTTCCATGCTGGTGATTGGCAAGACTCGAGCACTCATCGGGCGCAGGATGCGATCCGGGTAGCCGGAGTAATTGGCGACGGAGTTCAGTGCCCGGGCATTCTGGCTCATCGGTCGTTGGCCGAGGACTTCGCCGGAAAAAAGAAAATCGAAGCCGCCAGCGGCCATCTGCTCGCCGGCCAGACGAAACATCATCGCATGGCAATCGATACAAGGGTTCATGTTCTTACCGTAGCCATAACGCGGCTTTTTAAGCATTTCCAAATGGATTTCACTGATATCCTGAACAATCAAAGGGATATCCATCTGCGCAGCAGCCTTACACGCCCGACCGGCGCCGAAAAATGGTGTGGCGAATGCGATGCCGGTAACTTCGATACCTTGGCGCTTGAGAGCTAATGCTGCCAGGCTGCTGTCGAGCCCACCGGATAGGAGGCCTAGTGCCTTACTCATACTGTTTCTCCGTGTGTCACGTTGTCGGTTGAAGGTGTGTCAGGGGAACGGAAAATAGCACGACTGCGATTTGAAGGCAAGGGGGGAGAACGCCGGAAAAGCGGTTGAATGCCGGTTTCAGGCTATGTTAGTATCCACGGGTTGTTTACGGCCTGATTATTGCTGTTCTTACTGTTAGTTGATCTACTTTTGTGAGGTTTATGCATGGCCAAAATTAATCATCTGTTCAAAATGCTCAAGCAGCAGGGTGCCAGTGACCTACATATCTCCAGCGGCGCGCCGCCGATGTTTCGCCTGCATGGTGAGATGGTGCCGCTCAATTTCCCCCCCTTGAGCCATGATCAGGCCAAGAGCCTGCTGTATGAAATCCTGTTCGATGAGCAGAAACAAGATTTTGAAGAGAGCAACGACCTCGACTTTGCCTACGAACTGCCGGGCGTAGCCCGTTTTCGTGGCAATATGCTGATGACCCATCGTGGCATAGCGGCCGTATTCAGGATTATACCGAGCAAGGTGTTGTCGGCCGATGAGCTCAAACTGCCGCCGGGTGTCCGCAATATGACCCTGTTGAAAAAGGGTCTGGTCCTGGTCACCGGTCCGACCGGTAGCGGCAAGTCGACCACCCTGGCGGCGATGATCGACCTGATCAATAGTACCCGTAAAGAGCATATTCTGACTATCGAGGATCCGCTTGAATTCATCCATCAAAACAAGAAATCGCTACTGAACCAGCGCCAGATCGGCACCCATTCCGAGTCATTTAACAGCGCTCTGCGCGCCGCCCTGCGTGAAGATCCCGATATTATTTTGGTCGGCGAGATGCGTGACCTGGAGACCATCTCCCTGGCGATAACCGCGGCTGAAACCGGTCATCTGGTCTTCGGTACCTTGCACACCAACTCTGCTGCCAAGACTATCGACCGGATTATCGATGCTTTCCCCAAGGACGGCCAGGAGCAGATTCGAACCATGCTAGGCGAGTCTCTGCGTGGCGTCATCTGCCAGCAGTTGATGAAGACGGCCGACGGCAAAGGGCGGACCGCCGCCCTGGAGATTCTGGTCGGCAATGCGGCGATCAGCAATCTGATCCGTGAAGGGAAAACTTTCCAGATTCCGTCGATCATGCAGACCGCCAAACGTGAAGGTATGCAGTTGATGGATCAGCACATCCTTGAGCAACTGCAGGCCAAAGTGATCGCTCCGGATGAAGCGTATCGTTGTTGTCAGGATAAGAAGGCGTTTGAACAGTTCCTACCGAAAAAGCCGGGGGCAGCTCCGCCGCAAGAGTAAACAAACAGTCCTGATAGGGATATTGAATGGCAACGCCCGGATGATGATTTCATCCGGGCGTTTTTTGTGATTATCGGCTGCAGTCAGGCCAGACCGTTATGTTTCATTTTTCGCCAGAGAGTGGTTCGGCTCAGCCCTAGCTCTTCGGCGGCCGCCCCCTTCTTCCATCGGTGCCGATCGAGGGTCTGGATAAGTTGCTCGCGTTCCGAGGCGTTGAAACGGTCGGTTTCCGTGTCGACCTCCGTTTCGGGGCTGTTGCCAAGTAGTGATGTCGGCAAGAATCGGCGCTCGATGCGGTCGGTGGTGCTGGTGACGTAGGCATGCTCGATGGCATTTTCTAATTCCCGGACATTGCCCGGCCAGTCGTGTTCGATCAACTGGGCCATTGCCCGACTGGAAACTTCGCGAATCCGTTCGCCGCGGGCATTAAATTTCTGAACAAAAAATTCGACCAGTAACGGGATATCTTCACGCCGCTCACGCAGTGGCGGCAAGTTTATCGGCACGACGCAGAGCCGATAGTATAGATCTTCGCGAAACTCACCGTTGGCGATCATTTTTTGCAGATCGCGGTTGGTGGCGGCGATGACCCGGACATCTGTTTTCATGGTTTCGATGCCGCCGACCCGCTCAAACTCCTTTTCCTGCAATACGCGCAGCAGTTTAGCCTGCAGTGCCAGTGAGGTGTCACCGATCTCGTCGAGGAAGATGGTGCCGCCGTTCGCCAGTTCGAAACGACCCGGCTTAGCTTTGTGGGCGCCGGTAAATGCACCTTTCTCGTGGCCGAACAATTCACTCTCCAGCAGGGTTTCGGCCAATGAGGCGCAGTTGACCTTGACAAATGGGCCGGTGTTACGGGTGGAGCGATAGTGGATGGCGCGGGCCATCAACTCCTTGCCGGTGCCGCTTTCTCCGTTGACGATTACTGTGGTGTCCGAGGCCGAAACTGTTCTTACCCGGTCATAAATCTCAGTCATGACCTTGCTCTTGCCGACGAAATCGGAAAAAGTGAACTCGTTGTGCATCTTTGCTTTCAGATCTTCGACTTCACTCCGGTCGCGGATAATACCGATACAACCACAGATTTCGTCATTGTGGTCGCGGAGCAGGTCAGACGAGATAAAGGCCGGGATACTGACTCCCTGGCGGTCGACGATCGTGGCTGAACAATTGTGCACCGGCTGTTCTTTTTTCAGGGTCCACTTCAGTGGGCAGTCGGTGTCACAGACGCTGGTGTGGAAGACCTCGTGACATTTTTTGCCGATAGCCTCCTCTTCACTGTAACCGGTAATGCTGGATGAGCCGTGTGAGAAACTGGTCAGGCACATGTCGAGATCAACCGTGTAAATACCGTCGGCGATCGAATTAACCAGCGAGTGTGATCGATCAATTTCGGCCGCCAGTCGCGCCTGTTTGCGCTCGAGACGATCGGTCAGGTCGCGCAAGATACTGGCATCGTGAAACAGTTCGAGCATAGCGACAATCTCACCGGCATCGTTACGCAACGGGGTCAGTTCGATACAGATGGCGGCATCGTCGCAGCTCTGCAAGCATTCCAGATCGAGGGATTTTTTACCCGTACCGCTGCGCATTACTTCGGCAAAGGCGCAGCTGTTTTGACAGCGGCCCATGCCGGTTACCGTGTGGCACGGTTTGCCAATGACATTCTCTTCGCTGGTATTGAACAGTTTTGCCGCCGCCTGATTGATGCCGAGGATGCTCCGCTCGGTGTTGAGCAGGAAGGCTGGTTCGTTCAACTGATCGAAGAGCCAACGGTCCTTCAGTAATTTTGCCGACATATCATAACCTCTTCAGTTGCATTCAATTATATAGTTTATGCAATTAATATGCAAAGAATTCAATTATTTACTTAATTTACTTATTAATTAGTGAAATCGGTGGTTTATCGACGTTTTAAAGTAAGGAGGCAGCTGTAGTGAAACAAAATGAATTGTCAAAACACGCAGTTGTTACGCAGATTAGTGACAAAATGTTTCACTTGTCCAGCTTGGGTAGCGCCGCAACCAACAGCTCAAGGATATGCATGGAGCGCTGCTGGCCTTCTGCGTGGTTGATGCTGTCCTGTAGTTGCATAATACATCCGGGGCAATCGGTGGCAACAATTTCAGCACCGCTCGCCTTGATGTTTGTGGCTTTTTTGGCCCCGATTTTTTTACTCGTTTCGTAATGGTAGACGGAGTAGGTGCCACCGAGGCCGCAGCAGGTTCCGGCTTCGGCCATTTCGACATAATCTACCTGTGGCAACGCTTTGAGTATTTGTCTCGGCTCCTTGGTTATCCCTGCGGTGCGTAAATGGCAGGGGTCGTGATAGGTAACCTTGGTGCGATTTTCGGTTTTCGGTAAGGCGGCAAGTTTTTCGGGCAGGCCGTGACGGGCGAGGAAAACAAAAATATCCTCAGTTTTTGCAGCGATTTCCTGAAAGTCGTCGCCGAGATCGGCGTATATCTTTCCCAGACCAGCGTAGCAAGAGGCGCAGGCGGTAACAATGTGATCGACCTTGTGTCGGGTCAGCGCAATCAGGTTCTGGTCAGCCAACTGCTCGATGGTATCACCGGCTCCGGCACTAACGGCTGGCAGTCCACAGCAGCCTTGATCCTTCGGAATGATTACTGTGACGCCCATGAATTTGAGCACTTTGAGAAACGCTTCACCGATATCCGGATACATGAAATTGATGCCGCAGCCGGTAAAAAAAGCGATGGTCGGCTGCCCCGGTTCACCTTGAATGATTTCAGGGTGGCGATCGCGGAACGGTTTGAATACGATTGGCGGTACGGTCCGACCCTTCTCTAGGTAGGGGGCAGGGAAACGCAAACGTAGCCCGCTATTCTCCGGCAGCCTTTTGAACAGCAACGACGAAAAAAAGCCGCTGGTTCGGGCGAGCACGTGCATTATGCGCGGCCGTTTCAGGACACCGGTGAGAAGCTTGCCGAAACTTGAAAGACCCTGCTGTTCAGCGATCCGCAGCCGGGCAGCGGCGACGATCTCCTCGGTCGGCACCTTGTTCGGGCATTGAGCACAGCAACTGCCGCAGAGCAGACATTGGCTGAGGTCCTCAAGCACTTTGTCTTCCAGCGCCACCTCGCCATCGAGCACTGCTTGGGACAAGGCTATTTTACCACGGGCAACGCGACCCTCACGCCGTTCAGCATCGAACACCGGACAGTGTGCCCGACAGGCGCCACATTTAACGCATTGCTCGATCTCTTCCCGGTAGTCTTCTAATTGTTTTAATTTTGCCATTATTTTAGTTGTCCAGAAAGATCTTCCCCGGGTTGAGGATATTGTTCGGGTCTAGAGCCTTCTTGATCGTCTTCATGTAATCG
>JAUVAJ010000195.1 GCA_030591795.1 Desulfuromonadales bacterium
GATTTGCCGCGCAAAACGGCGCGAGTGTACTGCTGCTGGAAAAAAACCGGCGCTGTGGTGCCAAAGTATTGATTACTGGTAAAGGGCGTTGCAACGTCACCAATGATGAACACGATGTGCGTAAGTTTGCCGAAAAGTTTGGCCGCAACGGTCGTGCCTTGTTAACCGCCCTGTACGCATTCGGGGTTGCGGAAACGATTCAATTTTTTGCGGATCACGGTTTGCAACTCAAAGTAGAACGCGGCGGACGGGTCTTCCCGGAGCAGGGCGGCGCTAAAGAAGTTCAGGCTGCTCTGGATCGTTTTATCGTTGAATCTGGCGTTGAGCTACAGGTTTCTTGTCCGGTTGATGAAATTACGCTGGAAGATAATCGAATTGTGTCAGTTCGGACGGCAAAAGGCGAATATTTTGCCGACCGGTTCGTGGTTGCGACCGGCGGTCTGTCATATCCAGAGACCGGGTCGACCGGCGACGGTTATCGCTGGGCCAGGGAAGCAGAGCATGCCTTGATTCAACCGGAGCCGGCGCTGGTGCCGGTACGTCTGCGTGAAAAATGGACAGCCGATTTAATGTCGATCAATCTGAAGAACGTTCAACTTTCCGTCTGGCAAAATGGCAAGAAGCTGGCGGAGCGATTTGGTGAGACATTTTTCACCCGCAACGGCATCGGCGGGCCGATTGTTCTCGACCTGAGCGTGACGATCCGGGATGCGTTGAAGCGTGGCCCGGTTGCGCTGCAACTCGATCTGAAGCCGGCAGTTGAAGCCGCGACGTTTACCAAGCGTTTGGAACGTGAATTGCGCGAACATAACAATCGGGATTTTCGCAATTCACTCGGCAAGCTATTACCAAAGGATTTGATCGCAACATTTATTGATCTTTCGGGGATTGATCCGTATAAAAAATGTCATTCAGTTAATCGTGAAGAGCGAAAAAAACTGCTTCAGCTGTTCAAAAACCTTGAGTTACAGGTGGCTGGATGTGCCGGGTTTGAAAAGGCGATCATCACTTCGGGTGGCGTAGCCTTGAAGGATGTTGATATGCGGACCATGCGTTCAAAGAAGATTGAAAATATGTTTTTTGCCGGTGAAATTCTCGACCTTGATGCTCCGACCGGTGGTTTTAATCTGCAGGCCTGTTGGTCAACCGGTTACCTGGCCGGGGTCAGCGCTGCAACGTCGGGCCGTGAATTAACGAAATAGTCGTATCTAAGGCAGGTCGCTTATGTTACAAAAATGACAAGGTCAGTCTTTTAATTGCATGGAAGGATATCCTGATGGCAAAAGCGAGCAAGGGTGACAAGGTTCGGATTAATTTTACCGGCCGACTCGACGACGGGACTATTTTCGACAGCACTGTTGAGCACTCCGAATGTGAGCCGGATGATTGTGAATGCGAAATCGGCCCGATGGAGCTGGTGCTTGGCGGTGGCGAGTTTTTTCCACAGGTTGAAGAGGTCCTGATCGGTCTTGAAGTCGGCTCGAAAACAGAGCTTGTGATTAAATCTGTAGATGCTTTTGGTGAGTATGACGAGGAACGGGTGTTTGTTGTCGAAAAGGAACAGTTTCCAGAGAATATAAATCCTGAACCAGGGCAGAACCTTGAGTTGATTGATGAAGATGGTGATGCCATCGTGGTGATAGTTCTTGATGTCGATGAAGCCAGTGTGACGCTTGATGCCAACCATCCCCTGGCTGGCGAAGACCTGGCCTTTGATCTGGAACTGTTGGAGATTATCGAGTCATGATCGGTTGTTCCTGAAGCAAAGACAGTTCTGTAGCCATGAATTATATACCAAGCCCCCGTTATCAAAAGTGATAACGGGGGCTTTACTATTCAGGCAAACAATACTGATTGTACTGACGGTCAGGGTGTCTGATCCTCGGTTAAAAAATCGTAGTTCCCGACACCTTGGATCAGCAGGTAGGCTGATCCTTGATCCGGGCTGAGATTGCTGACCATATGCCGGCGACCGGGCAGTATTTCACAGCGTGTACCAGGGTGCAGTTTGACTGTTTCGTCCGGGTCTTGCAGGTGGATGACCATTGTGCCGATAAGACCGAAGATGTTATCGGTAATTTCGGAGTGGTGGTGCAGCGGGGTTGCCTCATTCGGTTGCAATTCCATGATCCGAACCCTGACTGTCTCTGTTTTGATTAGAACTTTTCCCTTACGGTCTATGGCGCCTCCCTTTCCGGGCTTGTTAATGTATCTCCAATCGGCTTATTGATCGGTGCGTCAGCCCAGGTGTCGGTCGGTCTTCGCAATTCTTCCCAGTCAAGCCAGTCGATGTCGATGTAATCAACCGGGTCGGCACTTAGCATCATGACGGCCCGTAACCCGTCGGTGAAATATGGGTCGTTGGTGTAATTGTAGCGCGGCTGGGACAGTGTCGACATGCCTACGCCCTTGACCAAGCCGTAGCTTTTGACAGAATGCGAGGTGAGCAGGTCCATCATGATGTAGAGTCGTGCCTCATCGACCACCGAATCTATCTTGTGGGTGACAATTGTTTTGCTGGAAAGTTTAACCCCGATATCGCGACTGATCTGCCCGATCCAGATCGGCTGGCCCTGATGGTTGACCGGCGCCCGCCATAGACGTAGGTGATTACGTTCATCAACCGATTTTCTCGATTTTTGTAATGCGGCGTCCTGTGGGCGATCAAACAGATAGAGGGCGGAGACCGGCGAAGTGCGGTAGCGACTGCTAAATATCGAAGACCAGAAGGTGCGCCAGGCAGTGGCGAATCTGGCCGGTTCAGTCAGGTCCCAGCCCTGCCGAGCGAACGCGGCCAAGATGTCCGGCCCGTATCCAATCACGACAAGATTCAGAGGATCGCCCGGGGTTGCCCGGTCACCTCCGAGGGCACAGCAGGGGAGCTTTTCAAGGTATGCACGCAGCTGATCGCGGTCAAGGTCGGGTACATTGTCCTCCGCATAACGTTCTGCCGGATTGGTCTGGACAAAGTCGGCTTCGAACCCGGGTACTGCTAGGACAAACTCGAAGCGGTGATCATCTCGTTCGCTTATAAGCTCTACCGTCAGTACCTTTATTCCAGGATCGATGTTGGTGAAAACGAAACCGGAGATTGTGCTTCCCGGGCCGATAACGATAGGGATGTGGCGCTCAAGAAAATAGGTGGTCTTTTGCTTTGTTCCTCGCTCCCACCATCCTCGGGTCTGCCAAGCCGCTTCAGTAGCAGAAAAATAGTCGCGATCAATGCTCGGCAGCATCAGGATGTATTCATGTTCGTTTGTGTTTGTTATTTCGATCCAGACCGGCTGAATTTCGTTCTTGCTCATCTTGACAGCAAACTCCTGTAGTTCCTCCTCGGCGCTGAGTACTACCGCCGATACGGTGAGTCCGTTTTCTGATCTGGTGGTGACGCGCGATCGGTATTCTTCCGGCGTTTGTTCAGGCTGACGATATGTGGCGCAGCCGGAAGTCAACAGGACAAGCAAAAACCACAGAATTGAAAAACGCATCTGTCCTCCTGCTATAGATATTTATAGTAAAACTTTAATGCTGTTAATCGTTTATCGTAAAATTGTCCCTGTAGTGGGATGCAGATGAGTCTAAATAGTGATGCGTCAGTACTTCTCAATTGTACCGTTATTATCTGTGTTATCAGTTCCTGTTGGCTGCCGCTTTAGATACTCCTGACAGTATATTGCTGACCTTGCCGAGAACCTTGTCGCATCCCTGAATATTGTGTCGACTTTGCAGATAGGCCGGGTCGTTGTAGGTGATGCGCACCGTGTCGTCTGCATCCTGCCAGATCAACGCCTTCTGCGGCAGGTCTATTGCTACAGTTTGCTGGCACTGCATCAATGGGCTACCGGCTTTCGGGTTGCCAAAAATGATCAGTTCAGTGGCCCGGAGTTCCACCCCGACCGTCTGGGCCGCTGCAGAGTGGCCGATCCGGTTGAATATGGTCATCCCTTTATCCTGGAGGATTTTTTCCAAACGATCTGCAGTTTGCGTAACATCATAGGCGCTTTCGACATGTACCAAACCGTCAACAGCCATCAGTGGCAAGCTGGTTGATATCAAAATCAGCGCTGCGAGCAGTAAACGTAACATTGAATTCTCCTGTTTGTTTGTGCTGTTGCAGGGCAAAACTGGTGTTGTCGTTTGCCCTGCCTGATAAGACAATATTTTTGCTATTGTCAGGGCTATGTTTGTTGCTCTCAGCTTATCACCATATTGAAAAATGGCACGTTACCTACAGATAAACTTGATTGCTCGCTTGCTGTTTTTATTTTGGTTTGTAATTTATTTATGACGGGAGATTTGAGTAATAAGTTCCCTGGCAGATTTGTACCCGGGACTGATCTCGAGCACTTTTTTACACATGGCCAGTGCTTTGCTATGCTCGCTCATGTCAAAATGAGTCTGGGCCAGGCCGAAACTGGTATCCGGACGATTCGGGTCAATTTTAA
>JAUVAJ010000022.1 GCA_030591795.1 Desulfuromonadales bacterium
GTCACCAAGCTCAGCCTTTAACTTCTCATCTGAAGCGAGAATCGAATCGACCGCTGCGACCGGGTTCTCCTGCAGGTAGGACTTTGCTACCCGTTGCAGATCGGCCCGTGTGGTCGCCAGCAGGTTGCGCCGAAACTGTTGGCGCATCTCTATGGTCAATCCTTGCTGCAGGTTGGAAAATTCATGATTACCGCGTGAGCCGGGTGACAGTGGACGATCGAGATTGCTGAAGACGGAGAGCAGCGCTTCATTGATCGCTTCGTCACTGAAATCGCCGGCTACCGCCCAATTGACAGCATCGTCATACACCTGAAGCGTCCGCTTAATATGTGGATCGCGATAAGAGAGCAACGAGAATATGCCGGTCTCGTTGTCGTAGCTGGCCAGTCCGCCATAAGCCCCGCCTTTTTCACGAATTTCCCGATGCAGGTAGCCATCTTTGATAAGTTTCGACAAAACTTGCAATGGTGCTGAATCAGCATGTGTGTAGTGGACCGTCTTAAAGCAGCGGGTGACAAAGGCGACCGGAACCGATGCGGCCCAACCGAGGGTGCCGGTGTCGCGCTGACAGGTCGGAAAGGAACTCTGGCTAGAGTGAGTCTGTTCGCTAAGAGTCTCGATAAAAGAGCTGATGCTCGAGTTGATGCTGTTAAATTCTTCTCCACCAGAGGTGACAGCGCATGTGATCTGGTTCTTGTCGGCCAGAGCCAGACTGATCTGGTGCAGATTTTCGGCTACCTCGGTTAACTCCGGATCCGACATTTCGGTCAGCGTGCGGACTAACTGCAGCAAGGTGACTCCCGACCATTGCTCGCGCAGACAGGCTGAAGCGCTGAGTCGGGCGGCGCCGGCGCGTACGGCATAAAGATGGCCGGAGCCAGGAATCGAGTTTTCAAACGAGGTCAAAATTTGCATTAACACGGTACGCAAGCGCTTGATGTCGGTAAAATCGACCGCCGTGCAGTAATCGGTCAATATCTCAAATAATTGTTCTTGTTTCCGAATCAACGCTTTACCACGGACGCCGACTATGGCCGTGAAACTGTCGGCTTCAGTCGGGCTGTCATGAATTTCGGTAAAAAAGTGTAAACCACCTGTTTCAGCTTCCATCCGCTCGGCCATTTCAATGTAACTATGCCCGGCTGCGCCCATTTGTGTGATGACACTGCAAAACAACGGGATAAGGCGCATTAGCTCTGTCGGAACAGCTGTCGTCGGGAAATGAGCGGTAAAATAGCCGATACCGTTGGTCGGTTGCGGGAAGAGAAAAGCCGGTTGGCCCGCCAGCTCAGTTTGCCGGTATAGCGTCTCTTCTTCCTCTTCGGGGATATCGGCCAGAGTAAGGGTCGGCAGGCAGGAAATATCTTCGATGGTCTCCTGACTTTCTTTCAACGCGGCGGTTTCAGCGATGATGGTCTGTTTTTCTTTAGCGGTCAGTTGTTCGGCTATCCGTTTCAGGCGACTAGCGACCAACTCCTTTTGTTTTTGTTCCAGCGTCTCATCCGGATAGAGAGTAAGGGTGACTCGGTGCGGGTTGTTGAGCAGGAAACGGCGGATACAATCTTCGAAAAATGGGCCTTGAGTAAGTTCTTTACGCAAGCGTTCAAGATTCTTTTCAATATTCAGCGGCGTAAGCGGGTCGTCAGCATGCAACCACGGACCGATCATGCGCATCAACAGTCCCAGGGAGTAAGGATAACGGTCGCCGCTGACTTCGCGGTGTGCAAATTCAAGACGATGAATGACGCCCTCAATTCGTTCTTGGGAGAAACCGGTTTCTGCGGTTTTTTTCAGAGTGTCAATGATCAAGGTTTCGATGGCATCAGTCTGGTCAGGGTCAACCCCTTGCAGACCGGCGGCAAAATAGGTGGAGCGGTTTTCATCTTGATAGCCAGAGCCAGGCACAATATTGGTGCCGAGACCTGAATTTATCAGCGCCTGATAAAGTGGCGCGGCCGGGTTGCCGATCAATAGGCTAGACAGCAGTCCGAGGGCCAGGCGATCAAAATTTTCTTCGATGTCGCTGGTCAGCCAGGCGATCTGAACCATCGATTTTTTTTCAGTTGAAGTCCCGGCTTCGATCGGGAACGGTTCTTCAACCGTGAGCGGTTTGGTGTAGCGAGTTTCACTCGGAACTGTACTGTCGACCATCTGGTGGTCGAAAGCGGACATGACCTGTTGCTCGACGTAGGCAAGGTGCTCCGCCAGATCAAAATTACCATAGCTGTAAAACCAGGCATTACTTGGATGATAATGTTTGGCGTGAAACTGTTTCAGTTGTTCGTGAGTCAGATCAGGAATTTCGTCCGGCTCGCCACCTGAATTGAAGTGGTAACAGGTAGTCGGGTAGAGACTTTTCCCCAAGCGACGATAGATCAAGGAGGAAGGTGAGGCCATAGCCCCCTTCATCTCATTGTAAACGACACCTTTGTACTCAAGTGCGGACGATGCATCTTCCGGGTCACTGAATTCCAGGCGGTGGCCTTCCTGCAGAAAATCGTTGTGCCGCAATAATGGAAAGAACGTCGCATCCAGGTAAATTCCCAGCAGGTTGTTGAAATCTTTTCGGTTCTGGGTGGAAAATGGATAGACCGTCCAGTCACTGGCGGTCATGGCGTTCATAAACGTGCTGAGGCTGCGTTTGAGCATTGAGAAAAAAGGGTCGCGAACCGGAAACCGACTTGAACCGCAGAGTACAGTATGTTCAAGAATATGCGCGATGCCGGTCGAGTCAGCGGGGGGGGTGCGAAAGGCGACGGCAAACAGGTTCTCACGGTCTTCACAAGCCATGTGGGCCCAGCGGGCACCGGTTGCCTGATGCGTTAATTGAATCAGGGTTGAATTGATCTCTGGAAGAGGGTCGACGCTCTTGACTTTAAATCCGGATATCTTGTCACCTGCGCGCAGTAGAGCATTGATCATCAGTTGTCCTCGGTTGCCGCTTCGCAGCGGCACAAAAAAACCTCACCTGAAGGAGAGGCGTTAACGTCTCGTAAAGTGACAGTTAGTGCTAAATGTGTATCTAACCAAGTATCACACTTATCTCTCGCCGCAACCGGCAAGGAATATTTAGTCGGCGAGATTAAAATTTATTGGCGAGGATGTAAAGGTTTGTCTTTTGTAAACGTTTAATGGCTGGAAGGTTGAGCAGGAAGATGCAAACGCCACCTATATAGCGTCTTTAAGTTTCAGGCGACGTTTTTCCAGCAGAACCGGGAGTATTTCTGCGACCAGCATGCCGGCGACGATTAATGCTCCGCCGGCCCAGGCGATCATGCCGAGTTGTTCATCGAGCAACCAGACCGAGAAGATCGCAGCGAAGACCGGTTCGCAGGTGTAGATCAGGGCGGCCCGCGTCGGGGTGGTCCATTTCTGGAAAGTGGTCATGACCCAGAAAGCGTAGCTGGTGGCAAACACGGCGGTGATAATCAGGCACCAGGTCAATTGAGTCGACCAGACCTGTGGCCAGGTGTGTGGTTCAAAAATCAGGCTGCCGACCAGAGACAGCACCGTCATCGTCGCGATCTGAACAAAGGTCAACGCTCGGCCGTCGTAACCGGAAGTCAACGCGTCGAGGCCAAGAATGTGAAAGGCAACGAAAAACGAACATATAAAGACCAGCGCATCGCCAGGATTGACCTGCCACGGTGACTGCCAAGTCAGCATTAACAGGCCGATCAGGGCGCAGACAACACCGATCTTCGATGCGGCAGCCGGCGCCTTTTTTAGAATCGGTCCGACCAGTAACGGTATCCAGACAACATTCAGCCCGGTTACAAAGCCGGCATTGGCCGAACTGGTGATCTCCAGGCCGAGAGTTTGAAATAAGTACGCGCCGAACAGCAGCGTACCGAGGAATATGCCACGGCCGACTCCCCTGCGATCAAGGGTCTTCATGCCGCGACCGGCGATCAGCAGTAAAAGTGCCGAGGCGAGCGCGAAACGGATAAAGAGGAACGACATGACCGGAATCTGACTTATTGCATCCTTCATCAAAGGGAAGGTCGAGCCCCAGAACAGGGTGACTGTGAACAGAAGAAATTCGGCGGTGTATTGTTTTTTGCGCTGAATGGCAGCCATTGAAAAATTTCTTCTGGTGAACTGAGTTAAGTTTGTTATAGTGAAAAAGTTGTTTTGGCAGTATAAAGTCCGGACATATATGAGTCTTGGGAGTCTTGGATGTCAAGAGGAAAAAAAGAGCCGATTCAGGTGGTTTGTCTGAAGTGTCGCTACACGCAAATTGTCTATTTACCATTGGATGATCTGCCGCTCTGTCCTGAGTGCGGTACCCGGATGGTTATTCAGGAATTATTGGATGAGGGTAAGTCCTATTAAGTAAATAATTTCAACTGAAAATGGAGGAAACACAATGTTAAAGAAAATTACCACTATGCTCTTTCTGGTGGCTTTGGCTCTGTCAATGCCGGGTTTTGTTGCCGCAGACACTCTGGATGACATTCAGTCGCGCGGCGTACTCCGGGTCGGTATGGAACCGGGCTACATGCCGTTTGAGATGACCAATAAAAGAGGGGATATTGTTGGCTTCGATGTCGATATGGCCAAGCGGATGGCAAAAGCCATGGGGGTTAAGCTTGAGTTGGTCAGTACTGCCTGGGACGGCATCATCCCGGCGCTGATCACCAGAAAATTTGACATTATTATGAGCGGCATGACCTTGACCCAAGAACGCAACCTGAAGATCAGCTTTGCCTCGCCTTACATCGTCATTGGCCAGAGTATTTTGATCGACAAGAAACTGGCTGGTGAAATCAAGTCTTACAAGGATTTGAACAATAAGAAATATGAAGTTGCTTCCAAACTCGGCACCACCGGTGAGCAGGCGACCAAGCGGATGATTCCGAAGGCGACCTACATCTCTTTCGAGACCGAGCAGGAAGGGGTTATGGATCTGCTCAACGGCAAGATCGATGCGTTTGTTTATGATCTGCCGTTCAACGCCATCGCTTTTGCTGAAAAAGGCCAGAAAAAACTAGTTCTGCTCGACGAGCCGTTCACCTATGAGCCGCTGGCCTGGGCAGTTAACAAAGGTAATGCTGACTTTATTAACTGGTTGGACAATTTTCTGGTACAGGCCAAGAACGACGGAACCTATGACAAAATTTACAAAAAATGGTTCCTGAGCGACGCCTGGCTCAAAGACCTTCAATAATAATAGTCTGATTAATAGCGGGGCTGTCTCCTTTTCGGGTCAGCCCCGTCATATTTTTAATCATCTCAAATGCAGGAATTGACACATTGAACACAAACCGGAACACTTGGCCCTGGCATTTGCTTACGGGCGCCATACTTTTTTCATTGGCTGCCGGACTCTGGGTTGCCACTGAAAAAATTGATTATACCTGGCGTTGGAACCGAGTGCCTCAGTATTTTATCTATCATAACGAGGAGTTGGTTCCGACACCTTTCGATGGCCGGGTTGACTCGATTTCAAAGATTGGTGATACGACAAAAATTACGCTCATTAGTGAAGATGGCGTCGAAGAGATGTTTGAAGTAGACAGTGACGCAATTCAGGTCAGTGAAGGCGAAGAACTGTTTGAAGGCGATTATCTTGGCTCAGTCTTCGACTGGCGAGCCGGTCCACTGTTGGTCGGTCTATGGACAACCATCTGGATTTCAGCGGTAGCCAGTATCTTTGGCATGATTATCGGCCTGGTCACCGGCTTGTGCCGTGTTTCAAATAATCCGACCATGCGCAGTCTCTCAATCACCTATATTGAGTTGATCCGTGGCACACCGCTGCTGGTGCAGATTTTCATCTTCTACTTCTTTCTCGGCACTGTTCTCGATATCAGTCGAATTGTTGCCGGGATCAGTGCGCTGGCCATTTTTGCCGGGGCATATGTTGCCGAAATCATCCGGGCCGGCATCCAGTCAATCCCCAAAGGACAAATGGAAGCCGCCCGTTCTCTCGGTATGAACGTGCCCCAGGCGATGGTTTATATTATTCTGCCGCAGGCGTTTAAGCGCACTTTGCCACCATTAGCCGGGCAGTTTATCAGCCTGATTAAGGATTCGTCCCTGGTTTCAATAATTGCCATTACTGATCTGACCAAGAGTGGCCGTGAGGTTATTACCTCGACCTTTGCAACTTTCGAAATATGGTTTGTCGTCGCCTTTCTTTACCTTATGTTGACATCGGTATTGTCTCAGGTGATTGCCTGGGTGGAGAGGAGGCTGGCGGTCAGTGATTAAAACAGTCGATCTGAAGAAAACTTTTGTCGGTCGCGACCAAACAGTGCATGCTGTTGATGGTGTTTCCGTTCATATAAAACCCGCGGAAGTAGTGGTTGTCATCGGCCCGTCCGGTTCGGGTAAATCAACTTTTCTGCGCTGCCTTACCGGGCTGGAGACTTTCACCTCCGGGCACATCATGATTGATGGTGTCGATCTGGCAGACAAAAAAACCGACTTGAACAAGGTCCGGCGCGAAGTCGGCATGGTTTTTCAGCAGTTTAACCTGTTTCCGCACAAGACCGTGCTGGAAAATATCGTTCTTGCCCAGAAGGTAGTGCGCAAGCGCAAGCTTGGCGAAGCTGAAGAGCGGGGCCGCATGCTGCTCGACAAGGTCGGGATTGCTGAAAAGGAGAACGAATACCCGATTCGACTCTCCGGTGGCCAGCAACAGCGAGTTGCTATCGCCCGCGCCCTGGCCATGGATCCGAAAATCATGTTGTTCGATGAGCCGACCAGCGCGCTCGATCCGGAGATGGTCGGTGAAGTCCTTGATGTAATGAAGCAACTCGCCGTTGAAGGGATGACTATGGTGGTTGTGACACACGAGATGGGGTTTGCAAAAGAGGTTGGCGATCGGGTGATTTTTATGGATTACGGTAAGATTGTTGAAGAGGGTGATCCGAAAGACTTTTTTGAAAATCCCCAGGAAGAACGGGCTAAATTGTTCCTTAAGCAGATCCTCTGAGTGGCCTTTGTTTTTCGTGGCAGAACAGCTTCCGAAATCGTCCGTTAAAAAAGGTTGTTTTTTGTTATTGTTCATGCTAAACATGGCCGCCCTATAGCAGTTGAAAATAGGAATGTCGGGGAGTAGCGCAGCCTGGTAGCGCGCCTGGTTTGGGACCAGGATGTCGCAGGTTCGAATCCTGTCTCCCCGACCATTTTCTTGCGCCAGTAGCTCAGCTGGATAGAGCAACGGCCTTCTAAGCCGTAGGTCGGGGGTTCGAGTCCTCCCTGGCGTGCCAGCAGTTTACGAGGATGAAGATTCTCGTTGACAATAGAATTAGCAGTTAGCTAGTATCAACACCGTTTTTATGGTGGGTGTAGCTCAGTCGGTAGAGCACTGGATTGTGGCTCCAGATGTCGCGGGTTCAATCCCCGTCACTCACCCCATAACTTTTAAAAGCCCGCGCTTTCCGCACCACTTTCCGAATGCAACTACGGAAGGAATCGCGGGTCGGGCTTTTTCTTTTTTTAGAGTTTAGAATTTGCGGATGTGGTGGAATTGGTAGACACGCTGGTCTTAGGAACCAGTGTCTTACGACGTGTGGGTTCGAGTCCCTCCATCCGCACCATATTTTATACATAAACAGTTTAAATGGACTAAAGAGGTAGACAATGGACGTTCAAGTTCAGGATATCAGCACTATTCGCAAGCAGCTAACTTTTTCCATCCCGGCTGAGCAGGTTGATGTGGAAATCGCCAACGCTTATAAAAAATTGGCGAAGACTGCTAAAATCAAGGGGTTTCGTAAAGGCAAGGTGCCTAAAAATGTGCTTGAGCGGAACTATGAACCGGAAATGAAAGAGCAGGTCGCCGGACAGTTGGTGAATAACACCTACTTCAAAGCGCTGATTGAGCATAAAATCCCGGCTATGGCCAACCCTGATATCACTGAAAGTGGTGATGTGACACCAGGCCAGCCTTTCTCTTACGTTGCCGAGGTTGAGGTCAAGCCAGAGATTGAAGCCAAAGACTACACCGGGCTGAAACTTGAGAAAGAGAAATTCGTTGCCGATCCGAAGATGGTTGATGGCAAACTCGAAGAGATGCAGGCCTCCCGTTCGGAGATGATAGCCAGTAAACGTAAAGTTGCCCGTGATGGCGATTTTGCAATTATCGATTTTGATGGTTCAGTTGATGGCGTCCCGTTTGATGGCGGCAAAGGCGAGGATCACCAACTTGAACTCGGTTCAGGATCATTCATTCCCGGTTTTGAGGAGCAGGTTGTCGGGATGAAACGTGATCAGGAAAAAGAGGTCGAGGTGACCTTTCCCGAGAACTATGGCAGCGAGCAATTAGCAGGTAAACCTGCGGTGTTCAAGGTGCTGCTGAAGGACATAAAAGAGAAGTCTCTGCCGAAGCTTGATAAAGAGTTTGCCAAGGGTTTCGGTATGGAGACGGTCGATGAAATTCGCGAAAAGCTCGAAGAATCGTACCTGACACAGGAGAATGCCCGGGTAGAAAACGATCTGCGCGAACGATTGGTAAGTGCTCTGATCGAAAAAAACCCATGTGAAGTTCCAGAAACCATGGTTGCCAGCCAACTTGAGTATATGCTCGGCAATATACGCTCCCGGATGCAACAACAAGGGATGAGTATGGAGATGCTCGGGATGACTGAAGAGTCGTTCGCTACCATGTATCGCGATACGGCGGTCAGCCAGGTGCAAGGCAGCTTGATTCTCGAAGCGGTTGCCAAGCAGGAAGAGATCAAGTTTGAAGATAGCGATCTTGATTCCAAGCTGGAAGAGATTGCGACCATGTCTAACGCGCCGTTAGAGTCAGTAAAGAATTACTATTCTAACGATGAGGCAAAGCAGGGGTTGCAGTCGCAGATTGTTGAAGAGAAGACTCTGACCTTCCTTTTAAGTAAGTCGAAGGTCAAGGAAGTTGCGAAAGAGAAGCTGCAAACCGAGGATAACAAAGAGAAGGAGTAAGACCATGAATCTTGTCCCGATGGTTGTTGAACAGACGGGTCGTGGCGAACGCGCCTACGATATCTATTCACGCCTGTTGAAAGACCGGATAATTTTTCTGGGTGGGCCGATTGACGATCATGTTGCTAATCTGATCATTGCGCAGTTGCTGTTTCTCGAAGCAGAGGATCCGGAGAAAGATATCCATCTCTATGTGAACTCTCCCGGTGGCGTGGTTACAGCCGGTATGGCGATTTATGACACTATGCAGTACCTGCAGTCACCGGTTTCGACGATCTGTGTTGGCCAGGCGGCTAGTATGGGCGCGGTGTTGCTCGCCGCTGGTGAAAAGGGAAAGCGGTTTACTCTGCCGAACTCCCGGATTATGATTCATCAGCCTTTGGGTGGATTTCAGGGGCAGGCAAGTGACATCAGTATCCACGCCCAGGAGATTTTGCGAATGCGCGAAGTTCTGAATGAAATACTGTCTAAGCACACCGGGCAAAAACTTGATAAGATTGCAGCAGATACGGAGCGAGACTTTTTCATGGGTAGCGATGCCGCCAAGGAGTATGGTATTGTTGATGGAATCGTTGAACGTAAATCCTGAGAAGGAGGTTTTTTGTGAGTCAAAATGACGAATCAGGAACCTTGAATTGTTCCTTTTGTGGAAAAGTACAAGAAGAAGTTAAAAAACTGATTGCCGGTCCATCTGTCTACATTTGCGACGAATGCATCGATCTGTGCCGGGATATAATTACTGAAGAAGCAAAGCTTGAGGCGACCGGTAGTGGTGAGATGGAACGGCTGCCGAAGCCGGCTGAAATCAAGGATATCCTTGATGATTTTGTAGTTGGACAAGAGCGTGCCAAAAAGGTTCTGGCCGTTGCTGTTTATAATCATTATAAACGAATCGATAGCGCCGGAAAGTCTGGTGATATTGAAATTCAAAAGAGTAACGTTCTGTTGCTCGGACCAACCGGTAGTGGCAAAACACTTCTGGCGCAAACCCTGGCAAAAGTCCTGAATGTTCCGTTTGCTATCGCTGATGCTACCAACCTGACTGAAGCTGGCTATGTCGGTGAAGATGTTGAAAATATCATCCTTAGCCTGCTGCAAGCTGCTGATTACGATCTGGAGCAGGCACAACGCGGCATCATTTATATCGATGAAGTCGACAAGATTGCCCGCAAGGTCGATTCACCGTCGATAACGCGTGATGTGTCCGGAGAAGGGGTGCAGCAGGCGTTGCTGAAAATTATCGAAGGAACGACGGCAAGTGTTCCGCCTAAGGGTGGGCGTAAGCACCCCCAGCAGGAGTTTCTCAAGGTCGACACGACAAACATCCTGTTTATTTGTGGTGGTGCCTTTTCCGGACTTGAATCAATAGTCAGTCAGCGGATAGGTCTGAAAGGCATGGGCTTCGGTGCTGATCTGAAAAAAGTTAAAGAGGAGAGCCTGGGGGACCTGATCGCCAAAGTCGAACCGGGTGACCTGCTCAAATACGGCTTGATTCCTGAGTTTATCGGTCGTTTGCCGGTTGTCGCAACACTTGAAGAACTCGATAAAGATGCTCTGGTGCAAATCTTGACCGAACCGAAGAATGCTCTGGTCAAACAGTACAAAAAACTGTTTGACATGGA
>JAUVAJ010000222.1 GCA_030591795.1 Desulfuromonadales bacterium
CTCTCGATCGGCCTACTTCAGGGCGTGTAGAGGTAGATGGTCGTGATATTTTCGCTCTGCCGGCTACCCAGTTAGATAGTTTTAGAAACCGGGAAATGGGCTTTGTCTTTCAGTTCAATCAACTTTTACCGGAGTTCACTGCACTTGAGAATGTAATGATGCCGGCTTTGATCGCGCGAATGTCAAAGCATGAGGCTGGCACTATGGCTACTGAATTGCTGGATGAAGTAGGCTTGTTACACCGTTTGCAGCATAAGCCGGGGCAACTTTCCGGGGGAGAGCAACAGCGGGTTGCTATTGCCAGAGCTTTAGTTATGCAACCGCGTTTGCTGCTTGCCGACGAACCGACCGGCAATCTGGATAGTGGTACTTCAGATGCAATTTATAATCTTTTCCAGCGGTTACATGCGTCTCGTGATTTAACTATAATTATTGTCACTCACAGCGATCAGCTCGCCAGTCGATTGGATCGGGTAGTGACTATGGATGATGGCTGTATATCCAGTGCGTGATTATGCTGGTTGTTGTTATCTGAGAATGTGATGCAGGTTTATTTACAATGACATTGATGCGATACATATTTGTTCTTTTTATTATGCTGACTTTTATTACTGGAAGTGCAGTGGCTCGCACCTTTACGATTGATAAGGTGCGCGTTGAAGGTGTCAGGCGCATTGAACGGCGGGTTGTTATGGCTGTCCTGGATGTCTCAGGCGGGGGACAAGTCGACGAAAAAATGATCGACCGTGATTTAGCAGAAATATTCAAGTTGGGCAAGTTCAGCGATGTCTCTGCTGAAATAGTTCAAGAATCGGGTGCTTCTGTTTTGGTCTATAAGGTGGTTGAGAGACCACTGGTGCGCAAGGTTGAGTTAATCGGCAATGATGAGATTAAAGCCGAGGATTTGAATGAACTTATCCAAGTCAAAACACCTTCAATTTTTAATCCCAAGACCGTATTTGAATCAGTAAAAGCAATGAAGGCCGCCTACGTGGAAAAAGGTCACTACGCAGCCACAATTGAGCATGACTTGCAGGTTGATGACAGGAATGAAGCTACTCTCAGCTTTAAGATTAGTGAAGGGAAGCAGGTCCTGATTGATGCCATCCGGTTTGAAGGCAATACAATTTTCAGTGACAAGGAATTACGTAAAGGAATCCAGACTGAAGAACGCTGGATGTTCTCTTTCTTGACCGATAGGGGCGCATACAACGAGGAGATGTTGCAAAATGATTTAGCAATTATTTCCGATATGTATTTCAATGAAGGGTATGTAAAGGTCAGGGTAAAACAGCCTGATATCTCTATTGTTGAGGATGGCAAGTATCTGGATATCCTGATTGAGGTGTCTGAAGGTGATCAATACACAGTCAGCTCAACCGACGTTCAAGGTGATCTGATTGCTGAAAAAAAGACCCTGATGGATCTTAACCAACTGGGCACTGGCTCTGTTTTTAACCGTAAAGTTTTGCGTGAGAGCATGATGGCTATTAACGGCTACTATGCAGATCGTGGTTATGCCTATGTGAACGTTGTCCCAATGACTGAAATTGATGATGTTAATAAAAAAATTAGCGTCAAATACGATATAGAAAAAGGGGACAAGATATACATCGGCCGCATCGAAATTTATGGTAACACCACCACTGTTGATAAAGTCATCCGGCGGGAGATCGCCCTGGCAGAGGGTGATCTTTTCAATGCCTCAGACATCAACGCCAGCCGGCGCCGGATCAATAGTCTCGGTTTCTTTGAAGAGGTCAGTCTCAACACCAGAAAAGGTGATGAAACAGAGACTATGGACATAGCTGTTGATGTCAAAGGCAAGCCGACCGGCAATTTTACTCTCGGCTTCGGATACTCTTCGGTTGATAAATTTGTCGCTCAAGGCTCGATCGCACAACAAAACTTCCTCGGTCGAGGGTTAAATCTGAATGCTTCTGCTTCGCTTGGTGGTGCCAGTTCAACCTTCAAAATTGGTATTCTCGATCCATATTTTCTTGATTCACGGATTTCACTCGGCTTCGACATCTACAAAACCGAGCGTGAGTGGGACGAATACACAGAATCTAAAGTCGGTGGTGATATCAAGTTCGGTTTCCCGGTCTCAGAGAACATTCGGTCATTTTTCATCTATCGCTATGAACATAAAGATATCTACGATGTTAATCCTTTGTCGACCATCCTGATCAAGTCGCAAGAAGGTCAATCGGTGCTGTCGTCGATTTTTGGATCGTTAACCCGCGACACCACTGATTACCGACCCGATCCAACTATGGGTAATCGTTCAGTGGGGTCGCTTGAATTTGCCGGTATCGGCGGCACCGAGAAGTTTGCCAGAGTACTTATTGATCACCGCCAGTTTTATCCGGCTAAATGGGGAACAGTGTTCGCGCTGCACGGTCACCTGGGCTATATTCATAGCGTAGGAGGCGAACCTATTCCGATCGGGGAACGGTTCTATCTTGGTGGCATCCGGACGATTCGTGGATTTAAAACTCGCCAGGTCGGACCACGGGTTCAGCGGACAACCGAAACTATCGATCCGATTACCGGACAAGTAGTCTCTTCTCGCAGCGACTATGAATATATCGGTGGTGACAAAGCGGCATACTTTAACTTTGAATATGTTTTTCCGTTAGCCAGAGAGGCCGGTGTCAAAGCTTTAGTGTTTTTTGATACCGGTAACGCTTGGCTTGAAAATGAAGCATTTTTCTCTAGTATGCGTTACAGTGTTGGCGCCGGTATCCGTTGGGCAAGCCCAATGGGGCCACTTCGATTTGAGTACGGTTACAATCTCAAGCCGCTTGACGGCGAAAAAGAATCGGTATTTGAATTTTCAATGGGCAGTTTCTTTTGATAAGTTATTGAAAGGGTTTCAAAATGAAAAAGATTGCATTGTTGTTGTGTCTTAGTTTTTTTATGGCAGCTCCTGCCTTGGCAGAAGTGAAAATCGGTATAATCGATGTTCAGAAAGCGATTGCACTCTCTGACGCCGGGAAAGCCAGCAAAACCCGCCTGGAAGGCGAGTTGAATGCGTTTAAACAACAACTTGAGCAGGCTAAAATAGAACTGGACAGGTTGCGTGATGATTTAGGTAAACAATCTGCGGTCATGTCTAGTGATGCACGCGCAGCAAAAGAGCGTGAATTTCAACAGAAAGTTAAAGATGCGCAGCGGTTTGAAGAAGATCGCAGCCAGGAACTGCAACGTCTGGATCAGACCCTGTACAACCAATTGTTGCAGAGTTTTTTGAAGCTGGCTGGCGAAGTCGCTAAAAAAGAGGGATATGACTTTGTGTTTGAGCGTAGCAGCATGATTCACGCTGCAGAGTCGGCTGATTTTACCGAAAAGCTGATCGCCGAGGCCAACAAGGGCTTCAAATAAGTAGCTAGTACCCATACGGAAACTCTGGATGGGTGTAGCGTAAGTTTCTGATCTGAAAATTAGTAATTTTTAGCAAGGTCAAGGAAATCAAGCATTTGAGCGGAGGCGTAGTACTTTACGTCGCACAATCAAATGAGCAGATTGACTCCGAGATTGCGGAAAAGGACGGTTTACAGACTGAAACTATAAAGGGTTACCTTCGATGAAGACGGCAACATTAAGTGAACTGGCTGCTTTGGTAGAGGGGCGCGTCCTCGGTGACGCAGATTTGCGGGTGGCACGTGTTGCGCCGATTGATTCGGCACAGGATGGCGACATTACATTTGTTACCAATCCGAAGTACATTAAAGCCCTCGAGACGACTGCCGCATCCGCTGTAATCGTATCGCCAAAATTGTCGTCTCAATGCACCAAGCCCGGAATTGAATGTGCAAACCCTTATCTGGCCTTTGCCAGAATACTGACATTTTTAGCTGTTGAACGACCTGAAGTGTTGGGGGTAATGGCCGGTGCCCACGTAAGTGAGACTGCCGAACTGGCTGAAGACGTAACGATCTATCCAGGTTGCTACATTGGCGAGAATGTGAAAATTGGCCGCGGCACGACTCTTTATTCCGGTGTTGTGCTGTATGCCGATGTCGAAATTGGTGAAGATTGCCTGGTTCACGCCGGCACGATTATTCGCGAACAATGTCTGGTCGGTAATCGA
>JAUVAJ010000184.1 GCA_030591795.1 Desulfuromonadales bacterium
ATCTGACTGCAGCTGATGAGTTACAACGGAAAAAAATACAAAAACTCAAACTTGTAGGTAAAGATGAAATGGAAAAAATCCTGGCCGAGGCCCGTTAAGGGGAGTTGCTCTTCCAGATAGTAGAATTTTACATCGATTAATACTTGAGAGACAGGGGTTTCGTAGAAGCCCCTGTCGTTTCTTTATTTTGGCTCCACATTTTTGGAGTGATTAGTTTAACAGGAAATATTATGTCCCGTTTGCGTTCAGATACTACAACCGTTGGTCAGAAAATGGCAGGTGCCCGTGCTCTCTGGCGTGCCACCGGGGTTAAAAATGGTGATTTCGGCAAGCCGGTAATCGCTGTGGTTAATTCGTTTACCCAGTTTGTTCCGGGGCATGTACATCTGCATTCAATCGGCCAAATGGTGGTCGCTGAGATCGAACGAAATGGCGGGATCGCCAAAGAATTCAACACTATAGCGATTTGTGACGGAATTGCCATGGGGCACAACGGTATGCTTTATAGCCTGCCGTCACGTGAACTTATTGCTGACACGGTTGAGTACATGGCTAACGCGCATTGTGTTGATGCTATGGTTTGCATTTCCAACTGCGACAAGATCACGCCCGGTATGCTGATGGCGTCAATGCGCCTGAATATCCCGACCGTGTTTGTCAGCGGTGGTCCAATGGAAGCCGGCAAGGCACAAATTGACGGCAAAGAGGTTCACCTTGATCTGGTCGATGCCATGGTTGCTGCCGCAACCCCCGGTATTCCCAAGGAAGAGATAGACGAGCATGAGCGCTCTGCCTGTCCGACCTGCGGTTCATGCTCTGGGATGTTTACCGCCAACTCTATGAATTGCCTGACCGAGGCGCTCGGTATGAGTCTACCGGGCAATGGCAGCCTGTTGGCGACACACGCCAAGCGTAAGGACCTTTTTCTGGAAGCTGGTCGGTTGATTGTTTCACTGACTGAACGTTATTATCAGGATGGGGATGAGTCGGTTTTGCCGCGTTCGATAGCGACTATCGACGCGTTCGAAAATGCCATGCGGCTTGACATCGCCATGGGTGGTTCGACCAATACGGTGTTGCACCTGTTGGCCGCTGCCCACGAAGCCGGTGTCGACTTTACGATGCAGGACATCAACCGACTGTCGCTCCAGACGCCGAATCTCTGCAAAGTGGCACCATCGGTACAGCATTATCACATGGAGGATGTGCATCGGGCCGGCGGAGTTTTTGGTATTCTGGCCGAACTGAATCGTGGCGATATGCTGAAGCTGGATGTGCCGACGGTTCACTCGCCAAGCATGGGCGAGGCAATAAAACACTGGGATATAACCAACGGTGACGCGGCGGTAAAGGAGATTTTTTCTGCCGCGCCGGGCAATGTCCCGACCCAGGAACCGTTCAGTCAGAGTTCCACCTGGGAACCTGACCTTGATCGTGCGGCAGGTTGTATCCGTGATATCGAGCATGCCTATAGTGCCGATGGTGGTCTTGCCATTTTATACGGCAATCTGGCGCCTGATGGCTGCATCGTCAAGACCGCAGGGGTTGATGAATCGGTCTGGACCTTTTCCGGTCCGGCGCGCATTTTCGAAAGTCAGGATGCGGCCATTGATGGTATCCTTGCCGATCAGGTTCTGGCCGGAGATGTGGTGATTATTCGCTATGAAGGGCCGAAGGGTGGTCCCGGTATGCAGGAGATGCTTTACCCGACCAGTTATCTTAAATCCAAGGGGCTGGGAAAATCGTGTGCCCTGATTACTGACGGGCGCTTTTCCGGCGGAACTTCCGGGCTATCGATCGGTCATGTTTCACCGGAAGCTGCTGAAAAGGGCGCAATCGGCCTGGCGGTTGATGGCGACCAAGTTTTTATAGATATTCCGAATCGAACCATTCGACTGGACGTTAAGCAGGAGGAACTACAACGACGTCGTGCAGCGATGGAGGCTGTCGGGGTGGATGCCTGGAAACCGGCGAATCGCCGGCGGGAAGTGAGTGCGGCGCTTAGAGCATACGCACTACTGACGACCAGCGCCGCCCAAGGTGCTGTACGCAGGGTTGATGAATAGATCTAATTCTACTTGTATTATCAGTAACTTTATAGGGGAGCACTTCGTATGAAAATGACTGGATCCCAGATTCTTCTGGCCTGTTTGGAGCAGGAAGGTGTTGAGACCATATTCGGCTATCCTGGCGGAACGGTTATCAATATTTATGACGATTTAATGAAGACGGACAAGATCCGCCACATTCTGCCCCGGCACGAGCAGGCCGGTGTGCATGCTGCCGACGGCTACGCCCGGGCGACCGGCAAAGTCGGTGTCGCTATTGCGACCAGTGGCCCCGGTGCAACCAACACTGTTACCGGTATCGCTACGGCATATATGGATTCAATCCCGCTGGTTGTTATCTCCGGTCAGGTACCGACACCGTTGATCGGCAATGATGCCTTTCAGGAAGCCGATATGGTCGGCATCACCCGGCCGATCACCAAGCATAACTATCTGGTCAGAGACGTCAGAGACCTGGCCATGACCATAAAAAAAGCATTTTATATTGCCCGGACCGGACGACCCGGCCCGGTATTGATCGATCTGCCCAAGGACGTGCAGGTTGCCACTACAATCTTTGAATATCCGGATAAGGTTGAACTGCGTGGCTACAAGCCGAACTACAGTGGCAACGCGCGGCAGGTGGCCAAAGCGGTCAAGATGATTCTGGCGGCAAAAAAGCCGGTCATTTACGTCGGTGGTGGCGCTACACTGTCCAATTCTGACAAAGAACTCCTCAAGTTTGCTGAAACCATTCAGGCGCCGCTGACGACTACCTTGATGGGGATGTCATCATTTCCGAAGCGGCATCCGTTGTCGCTCGGTATGCTCGGCATGCATGGTACCTACTACGCGAATATGGCGGTTACCAATTCCGACCTGCTGATTGCCATTGGTGCCCGGTTTGATGATCGCGTCACCGGCAAAATAGCTACTTTTGCCCCGGATGCAAAAGTCATTCATGTCGATATCGATCCGACTTCGATCAAGAAAAATGTGCGGGTCGACCTGCCGATTGTCGGTGATCTCAAAGATGTACTGAAAAAGATGCTCAAGGGGTTTGCCGAGGTACCTGCAGAGGTTAAATCAGCAGTCAAGGCGTCGGTTGCCTGGCGTAAAGAAGTTGATGGCTGGAAAGAATCACATCCGATGAGCTACAAAATGTCCAAATCTGTAATTAAGCCACAGTATGTGATTGAGAAGTTGCGCGAGCTGTCAGACGATGATGCAATCGTGACGACCGAAGTTGGTCAACATCAGATGTGGACGGCCCAGTTCTTTGATTTCAGTCAGCCGCGTACCTTCCTGACCTCCGGTGGACTCGGCACCATGGGTTACGGTCTGCCGGCAGCTCTTGGTGCCCAGGCGGCTTTTCCTGACAGGCAGGTTATTGATGTTTCCGGTGATGGTTCGTTTCAGATGAATTCCCAGGAGTTAGCGACTTTGGTGCAGAATCGTCTGCCGGTCAGAATCGTTATTTTGAACAATAACTTCCTTGGTATGGTGCGACAGTGGCAGCAGCTGTTTTTCGATAAGCGCTATAGCCAAACCTGTCTTGAGTCGCCGATAGATTTCGTCAAGCTGGCGGAGGCCTACGGTGCAACCGGGTTGTCGACCAGTAAGCCGGAAGAAGTCGAGGCCACAATCAAAAAGGCGTTCGCAACGCCAGGCCCGGTTATCATGGAATTCAAGATTGCCCGTGAAGAGAACGTGATGCCGATGGTGCCGGCTGGTGCTGGCATCAATGAAATGGTACTGGCTTCGTAAGCACCCCGACTCTACAGGAGATTTACATGAAACATACAATATCTGTGTTGGTTGAAAATGAATTCGGGGTTCTGAGCCGTATTGCTGGACTCTTTTCCGGACGGGGCTTCAATATCGAGTCCCTTTCAGTCGCTCCGACCCTCGATGCATCGATCTCCAGAATGACGATTGTTACTTCTGGCGATGATCGGATTCTCGAGCAGGTAACCAAGCAGCTGAACAAGCTGATCGATACCATCAAGGTGATCGATTTTACCGGTGAAGATGAAGCTTACGTCGAGCGTGAGCTAGCAATGGTGAAAGTGTCGGCAGAAGAGGAGTCACGCGCAGAAGTTATGCGCATAGCTGACATCTTTCGCGCTAAAGTAATCGATGTCACGCCCCGCTCTTACACTCTGGAGGTTATGGGCTCACCGGAAAAGGTGGATGCCGTGATTGAACTGCTCAAGCCGATCGGGATCAAGGAGCTGGTCAGGACTGGACCAGCGGTACTCGGCCGCGGCTCGAAGGGGTGGAAGTAGCCGTTAGGAGGATGTCGGACTATCCATGGTCCGGCTGCAAATCCGGTTGTTTGGCCCATATTTCAGCTCCTTTTCGACCAATAACTACGGCTATTACTCTCAAACGAGCCAAAATCTGGTCTCAAACCCCCAAATTTTCGCTTCGGTCCGTATAGTCCGACAGCCTCCTAGCCCTTGATAGTCGATTTATCGTTTGATTTGACGTTCAAGCCGCAATGTATGACTTATATCGTCGCAGGGAAGTCAGAGTTAGCGGAAGATAAGCC
>JAUVAJ010000282.1 GCA_030591795.1 Desulfuromonadales bacterium
GCTTACGGCATACCGGGTCCAGGAAAGCTGTCATCGGACTTTCCGGAGGACTCGATTCGACTCTGGCGCTGCTGGTGACGGTCAAGGTGTTTGACCTGCTCGGTCTGGATCGGAAAGGAATCGTTGCCTTGACCATGCCCGGTTTCGGGACGACTGAGCGAACCCGCGGCAATGCCGAGGAACTCGCGGAGTTGCTTGGAGTTGAACTGCGCGTGGTGTCGATCGATGCCGCAGTGTTACAGCACTTTGCAGATATCGGTCACGATGAGACCCGGCACGACATCACCTACGAAAATAGCCAGGCCCGCGAAAGAACACAGATTCTTATGGATGTTGCCAATCAGGTCGGCGGCCTGGTGATCGGCACCGGCGATCTGTCGGAGCTGGCCCTCGGCTGGTGTACTTACAACGGTGACCACATGTCTATGTACGCGGTTAATTGCGGGGTGCCGAAAACCCTGGTTCGTTACCTGGTGGATTGGTGCGCCAAGGTTGAATTCAGTGGCCGGATCTCGCAGGTTTTGGCGGATGTCTGCGCCACTCCGGTCTCTCCGGAACTTTTACCGCCCGATGCTGATGGGAATATCGATCAGCTCACAGAGAAGGTAGTCGGCCCTTACGAACTGCATGATTTTTTCCTTTACCAGGTGGTGCGGATGCATTTCCCACCACAGAAGGTGTTGATGTTGGCCGAGCAGGCCTTTGATGATCTGCCGCGTGAAGAATTGATCCATTGGTTGTGCCAGTTCTACCGGCGTTTTTTCTCTCAGCAGTTCAAGCGTTCCTGCCTGCCGGATGGGCCGAAAGTGGGAACGGTGGCCTTATCCCCGCGCGGTGACTGGCGGATGCCGAGTGATGCTGCCGTTGCTCTCTGGCTCCAGGACTTGGAGTCGCTGGAGTGAGCGGCATCCTCTACGTGGTTGCGACGCCGATCGGCAATCTGGAGGATATGACCTATCGTGCTGTGCGGATTCTACAGGAGGTGGCGCTGATCGCTGCCGAAGACACCCGCCACAGTCGCAAATTACTTGATCATTATGCCATCAAAACATCCCTGATTTCCTACCATGAACATAACGAAGAGCAGCGTGCCGCACAGCTGATCGGGAAATTGCAGGCCGGGGAGTCGCTGGCACTGATTAGTGATGCCGGAACTCCCTGCATCGCCGATCCCGGCTACCGACTGGTATCACAGTGCCGTCGGATGGGTATTCAGGTTGCGGCAGTACCGGGACCCTCGGCGCTGATCGCGGCACTCTCGATATCCGGTCTACCGACCGACGCTTTTCGCTTTGTCGGTTTCCTGCCGGCTAAGGCACACGGTCGCCAGCAAATGATGACACAATTCAAGGATGAGCAGCAGACAGTTGCTTGCTACGAGGCGCCCCATCGTTTACCGTCGGCACTTCAGGATATTGTCGAAATCTGCGGCGGGGATCGGCAACTCGCCGTGGCCAGGGAATTGACCAAGCGTCATGAAGAGCTGTTCAGCGGCACGGCTGCCGAGGCGGTTGAGTATTTCGCCGGAAAACGCGTGAAGGGTGAGCTGGTGCTGCTACTGTCCCCCGCGCCGAAACGCACGCCGGAAGGAAGCGTCAAGGAGGCTTTGGCGCGACTGCACGCCGAGACTGATCTGCGCTGGAAAGAGATCGTCAAACAGGTGGCCAAAGAGTTCGGCCTGCCCGGCAGCGAGGTTTATAAAGAGTCGCTGAAACTGCGCGATTAATTCTCGATAAATTGGCAGGCCATCAACAGATCCTGAAATCGGTAAACTCGCCGGTGGTGGTTTTCCATTCCAGTTGCACATCCGCGACCAGAGCCAGTTCCGGGCCGTTGCGACACCAGGCGACGACCGCCCGGACGGCGTTCTCTTCCCCTTCAAAAACCGCCTCGACAGAGCGGTCCGGGTTGTTTCTAACCCAGCCTTTGACCCCGTAACGTTCGGCAGTATCTTTGGTGCTTTGCCGGAACCAGACCCCCTGAACCCGACCGGTTACACGAACTTCGGCCCTGACCTGCGGCATGGCTATTCTCCCTGTTCGATGAGAGCGAGGAATTCCTCTTCGTTTAAAACCCTTATTCCCAGTTGTTCCGCCTTTGCCAGTTTGCTGCCGGCTGCCGGACCGGCGACAACATAGTCGGTCTTTTTGCTGACCGAACCGCTGGCGCGGCCTCCCTGGGCTTCGATCAAAGCTTCACCTTGTTTGCGATTGAAACGTTCCAGAGCCCCGGTGAAGACGAAGACCTTCCCCGACAATTTGTCACCGTGCGGCTGTCTCGTCGCAACCGGCGCGACACCGAAATCTTTTAGCTGGCCAAGGATGAGCCGGTTGTTCGGGTCGGCAAAAAAACGGGTGACACTGTCGGCGACCTGTGGGCCGATTTCGTGGATCGTCAGCAACTGCTCGGCGTCGGCTGTCGCCAGCGCTGCCAGTGAGCCGAACTGGCGACTGAGAACCTTGGCCAGGTGGCTGCCGACATGGCGGATGCCGAGACCGAACAGAAATCGCTCCAAGGGACGTTGCTTACTGGCATCTATCGCTGCCAGCAGCTTGTCGGCCAGTTTGTCACCCATCCGATCGAACTGAAACAGATCCTCGCGTGTCAGCCGATAGAGATCTGCGATGCTCTTGATCAGCTTGAGGCGCAGCAGTTGGTCGATCAGCCGGTCGCCGAGCCCTTCGATATCCATGGCGTTGCGGCTGCAGAAATGTTTCAGGGATTCCTTCAGCTGAGCTGGACAACTCAAGCCCTGGCAGCGGGGGACCACTTCATCTGTTTCGCGGGTCACCGGGGAACCGCAGGCTGGGCACACGGTTGGCTCCGGAATCTCCTGCTCGCTGCCGTCACGTTTTTCTGTGAGGACTTTGACGATATCGGGGATCACGTCACCGGCTCGTTCGACCACCACCGTATCGCCGATGCGGATGCCGAGCCGGGTGATTTCCTCCCAATTGTGGAGGCTGGCGCTGGAGACGGTGACACCGCTGACATTGACCGGTCGCAGATTGGCAACCGGGGTGACGGCCCCGGTCCGGCCGACCTGGTAGCGGACCGATTCGAGCACCGTTTGCTCCTGACGTGGCGGGAACTTACAGGCGATTGCCCAGCGCGGGCTGCGGCTCTTCTCCCCCAACTCCTGCTGCAGATTGCGACTGTTAACCTTGACCACCATGCCGTCGATCTCATAGGGGAGCCGGTCGCGCAGTTCGAGTAGTTCGTTGTAACGGGCGATAACCTTTTCAATATCGCCGGCGACGCGGACTGTCTCCAGATTGGCTTTAAGTCCCCAGCGCCGCAGAGATTCGAGCAGTTGATAGTGGCTTTCCGGTGCACTGCCGGAGATCTTGCCGATACCGTAACAGCTGATCGTCAAGGGACGGCCGGCGGTCAGTTTCGGGTCGAGTTGCCGCAGGCTGCCGGCGGTGACGTTGCGCGGATTGGCGAAGGAGGTCTCCCCCTCTTCGCGGCGTTGCCGGTTGAGA
>JAUVAJ010000108.1 GCA_030591795.1 Desulfuromonadales bacterium
GAGTGACATAGTCGGGCAAAACTTTAAGAGCTACGCCTACCATCTCGTCGGTCGGGGCCATTTCAAGGTTCAACCTGGTTTTGATAGTACGCCGGAGCAAGTCAACATCACGCGGCTGGATATGCCGACGATCTTCACGCAAATGAATGGTGATTCCGTCAGCACCAGCAAGCTCAGACAAAATAGCCGCCGCAACAGGGTCGGGCTCGTTGCCACCCCGGGCCTGACGAATCGTCGCAACATGGTCGACATTTACTCCAAGTTTAGCCACGGTCATAGCTCCTGATTCCTGACACCGAGATGTTTTTCTACTTCATCTACAATATCCTGAGCGAGCTCCCGGATGCGATCAGGATCTTCACCTTCAAGCATAACACGCAACAACGGTTCGGTCCCTGAGTAACGAATCAGGACTCGCCCTCTGTTCTGCAGTTCTGACTCAACGGCGATGATGCTTTGCATAATCTCCGGGATTGACTCAAGTGGCCGCTTTTCGGCAACACGGACGTTCAACAAAACTTGCGGCAACACCCGCATAACTTGCGCCAACTCAGACAGCCGCTTGCCGGTCCGCTGCACGATGGCCAACACCTGCAACGCTGAAATCATCCCGTCACCGGTCGTGTTATGGTCGAGGAAGATCATGTGGCCGGACTGCTCGCCGCCCAGGTTGTAACCACCACGGCGCATCGATTCGACTACATAACGGTCACCTACGTCGGTCTTGATGATCTTACCGCCAGCCTGCTTGATCGCAATATCGAGGCCCATATTGCTCATTACCGTCGCCACCAGGGTCTGTTTCGACAACAGGTCACGTTTGAGCATTTCAGTGGCGCAAATTGCCATGATCTGGTCACCGTCAACCGTAGCGCCGTTTTCATCGACAAACATTATCCGGTCGGCGTCACCATCCAGGGCCATACCAAGATCGGCTTTATGCTCCTTGACCGCTTGCGCAAGTGGCTCAAGATACATCGAACCACAGTTAGCGTTGATATTGGTGCCGTTCGGCGATACGCCAATTGTTATTACCGTCGCCCCTAACTCCTCCAGAACGGTCGGCGCTACTTTATAGGCGGCGCCGTTGGCGCAGTCGAGCACGATACGCAAACCGTTAAGATCCAGATCACGCGGGAAAGCATGTTTGAGAAACACGATATAACGCCCACGGGCGTCGTCCATCCGGTATGCCTTGCCGACCGCATCGGCAACTGGGCGCAATGAATCTATCCGATTGGACGAGACCAACTCCTCAATCTCCAGCTCGGTCGCATCCGGCAGCTTAAAACCATCATTAGAGAAAAACTTGATGCCATTGTCCTGATATGGATTATGTGATGCAGAAATCATCACCCCGGCGTCAGCCCGCATTGATGAGGTCAGAAAGGCGATGGCCGGCGTCGGCATCGGCCCAACCAGATACACATCAACCCCCATTGAGCAGATTCCGGCGACCAGAGCATTCTCCAGCATGTAGCAGGAGAGTCGAGTATCCTTGCCGATAATAATCCGGTGGCGGCGGTCGCCATCCCGGGACAGATAGGCCATAGCACGCCCCAATTGCATGGCAATTTCCGTGGTCATCGGGTGGACATTTGCCACACCACGAACCCCGTCAGTCCCGAACAGTTTCTTTTTCATTCGCTACCTTTTATTTAGATTGTTTGACCGGTTTTAAAGAAACCGTAACCTGAACCGTCTTAGCGTCTTTAAGAGCAGTAAATTTACCAACATAATCGAGCGCAACCGTCTGTACTAAATTTTCATTTACTTCAGGTATATCTTCACTCACTTCAGGAATCTGCACCGGGTCAGTCAGGACTTCATTGACCAGTTTCAATTCGCTGCCAGCACCACTGACCGTCACGTGTGACGGTTTGGCGGTAACTGCAACAATCTTGAACCCGTCAGGCGGATCATCGCCAACAATCACCTTTACCGGTACGCGTTTCGCGCGAACCCGTTCAAGCCTGACTTCAATAATCGACGGCGAGGTCCGGGTAACTTTAAGATTACGGGACAGATTGAAACGCTCTTCAAGGCGTTTATATGAAGTCACCCCGGTGCTCAACCCATCGAGATCTATATCGATAGCCAATTCACCTGAGTCGAGATTCATCAATACCGACCGCGGGCCGCTGATCCGTACATCGAGCAGACTCGGCACCTCGTTGCTGACAATTAACTCTTCCGGCAGGTTGGACAACTCAACCGGGATAGCAAAGCCTTTTTCAAGGTCCTGTTCACCCATCACGAAGAACCACAGCACCAGCGCGAATACCAGCGACAGAAGCTTCATCATCCAGTTTTCAGTCAACATGTTCACGTCATTCTACCGTTTCTGTTGTTTTTTGGTCGGCTTCCTGGGGTTCAGCAGACGGGTAAGCACACGCTTAAGTGTCGGCGTATCCAGGTCCTTGGTCAAGCGTCCGCCAACCACCACAGACATCTTGCCGGTCTCTTCCGAAACAACGATCGCTACCGCGTCTACCAGCTCGGTCAGACCGATGGCCGCCCGGTGACGGGTACCGAGTTTGCGGCTGACTGCTGTCTCCTGAGTCAACGGCAGAAAACAACCGGCCCGCTTCAACCGTCCTTCCTGTAAGACAAGGGCACCATCATGCACCGGTGCCGCCGGATTGAAAACGGTCTGGATCAATTCACTTGAAACCTTGGCATCAATCTCAACTCCAACCTCGAGGAAATCGTTAATTCCGGTCTCTCGTTCAATCACAATCAAAGCCCCGATGCGTCGCGCTGCCAGTGCAGAGCAGGCCTTGGTCAACTCCTCGAGGATTTCTGACTCTTCCCGATAAGACAAATCCGCAAAAAAAGGATTGCGACCGACATGGATCAAGGCCCGACGAATGTCGCTCTGGAAGATGACAACAATAACCAGGATGATCGAGGAGAGAAAATTATCGAGAATCCAGTGCAGGGTATAAAGCTCCCCGATCTGGGCGGAGACATAGACGAGCAGGATGACGGCCAGACCGAGCAGCATCTGTACCGCCCGCGTTCCTTTGATCAACAGGAAGATACGATAGATAATAAACGAGACCAGCGCGATATCGAGCAGGTCGAGCAACCATCTGAGATTTATGCTATTGAGGATCTCGTTCATATATCTTCATTCACTCAAATATCAGGTGAACCACCTTGTCCGATAGCCCAAGCCATCCTCGCCACTTCGCGCGAAGCAGCAACATCGTGAACCCGTAAAATCTGTGCACCAGCCGCAACGCCAAGAGCGATTGTTGCCAGAGAACCATTGAGCCGGTCATCAGGACTCTCGGAATCGAGAACCTTGCCGATGAAACTTTTACGCGAGGTTCCGAGCAGGATCGGTCGCCCGATGGATTGCAGTTCGGCAAGACGCTGCAAAATCTCCAGGTTGCCATCAACCGACTTGCCAAAACCGATACCCGGGTCAACCGCTATTTTTACCAGATCAACACCAGCGGCTACGGCTGTTTCAATACTATGCTCTAAACTGCTGATCACTTCATGCATGATGTCGTCATACATGGTATCGTTCTGCATCTGATCGGGTCGGCCACGGGTATGCATCAAAAACAGCCCGGCACCACACTCGGCGACCACCCCGGCCATTGCGGGATCAAAGGACAGGCCGCTTATATCATTTACGAACTCGGCACCAGCCCGGACCGCCTCCCGGGCAACAACACTTTTACTGGTGTCGATCGAGATCGGCAGATCGAACCGCTTTGTCACCGCCTCAATGATCGGCACAACCCGCTCACATTCTTCAGTTTCACTTACAGTCGATGCGCCGGGGCGGGTACTCTCACCTCCGACATCTATTATATCAGCGCCCGCATCAACCAGCTGGCCGACACGCTGCAAAATCGCATCCTGACCGGCAAAACGGCCGCCGTCATAAAATGAATCCGGGGTAAGATTCAGAATCGCCAGAATCAGTGGGCGCTTGAGACTCAACCGACAATTGCGTCCCAAAAGCAAGGGAGGCGTATCGCCTCCCTTGTCACACACTATTTTTCCTCAGGCTGATTGTTCTGCTCGACAGATGGGCCATCGGCCGGAGCAATCGTCTCTCCGCTTGCCGACTCCTCTGCAACCTCTCCGCTTGCCGACTCCTCTGCAACCTCTCCGCTCGCCGACTCCTCCGCAACCTCTTCCTCGCCAAAAACCAGAGCACGAAGTTCATGTCCGTCCAGATTTTCGCGCTCAAGAAGCGCCTCACTGACCCGGATCAATGCATCTTTGTTTTCCTGTAGAATCTTCCGGGTACGCTCGTAGTTTTCCCGAACAATTCGCCGCATTTCATTGTCAATATCTACCGCAGTTGCTTCGCTGTAGCTTTTGACATGACCATAGTCACGGCCGAGAAACACCTCACCGTCACCATCACCAAAAGTTAATGGGCCGAGTTTATCACTCATCCCCCACTCACAAACCATCTTGCGCGCGATGGAAGTCGCCCGTTCCAGGTCATTCGAGGCACCACTGGTAACTGAATCGAAGGTCATCTCTTCGGCAACCCTGCCGCCAAGCAGAGTACAAATTTTGGTATAAAGCCCAGATTCGGTTTCGTTGTACTTCTCATCCGTCGGCAAGAACAGGGTCACACCCATGGCGCGACCACGCGGGATAATGGAGATCTTATGCACCGGATCAGCACCCGGAATAAATAGTGAAACCAGAGCATGACCAGCTTCGTGGTAAGCGGTCACCTTCTTCTCCTCCTCGGTGATCACCATCGAACGACGCTCGCCCCCCATCATCACTTTATCTTTGGCCGCTTCGACGTCAACCATGTTAACCGTATCTTTGTCGGCCCGAGCGGCCAGTAAAGCCGCTTCGTTGATCAGGTTCTCCAGATCAGCACCGGAGAAACCTGGCGTTCCTTTGGCAACAACTTCAAGATCGACATCATCTGCGAGAGGCACCTTGCGCGAATGTACCTGAAGAATTTTCTTGCGCCCCCTGACATCAGGTCGCGGAACCATAACCTGACGGTCAAAACGACCCGGGCGGAGCAGCGCAGGATCAAGAACATCGGGACGGTTAGTTGCGGCGATCAGAATAACCCCTTCATTTGATTCAAAGCCGTCCATCTCAACCAACAGCTGGTTCAAGGTCTGCTCACGTTCATCGTGCCCGCCGCCCATACCGGCGCCACGGTGACGGCCGACGGCATCAATCTCGTCAATAAAGAGAATACAAGGGGCATTCTTTTTCCCCTGATCGAACATATCGCGAACACGGCTGGCACCGACACCGACAAACATCTCAACAAAATCCGAACCGGAGATAGAGAAGAAGGGAACGCCTGCTTCACCGGCAATAGCCCGGCCGAGGAGTGTTTTGCCGGTTCCAGGAGGTCCAACCAACAGTACCCCTTTCGGTATCCGGCCGCCGAGGCGTGAAAACTTCTTCGGATCCTTTAAAAAGGCGACGATTTCTTCAAGCTCAAATTTTGCTTCATCGATCCCTGCAACATCACTGAAGGTGATGCGGGTTTGCGTGTCAGAGAGGAGCTTGGCCTTGCTCTTGCCAAAGCTCATCGCCTTACCGCCACCGGATTGCATCTGGCGCATAAAGAAGATCCAGACCGCGATCAACAGCAGAATCGGTGCCCAGGAGACCAGCAGACTGAATATAAAACTACGATCTTCAGCCGGTTTAGCTTCTATTTCGACCCCTTTGGTCCGTAAAACTTCGATCAAATTCGGATCGTCCGGAGCATAGGTGGTAAAAGCCGTATCATCTATGTACGAACCTTCAATTGTTGCACCCTGAACCGTAACGTCGCGAACACGTCCTTCTTCAACAGCTATCATGAAGGTTGTATAGCTGATCGATTTCAGCTCTTTTTCCGGCTGGGTCACCATGTTGTAAACCATGATCATGACCAGACAAATCACCAGCCATAGTGCCAGATTTCTGTAAAACTGATTCACCCTTACCCCCTGTCTCTTCCTTATTGTTTAAATCGTTGATATTAACGCGTAAACACCACTCTCAATAGCGGTAAAAATTACCACAAAAACCCCTTTGTAACAAGCTATTCATTAACAAAAACAGACTGTTCAAGTCGTAGCTGTAACACCGGCTTACCTAAGTCAGGCCGGAAGCCTCGACAACGCCTTGCACCGACCAGCCAGATAATAGTGCTGCCGGCGCTGACAACTAAAGCTCTACGCCGGTTTTCCCGGGAAACTTTATTGTCAATAAAATAGTCTTTCAACCGCTTATGGCCTGACATCCCGGAAGGTTGAAACCGATCTCCCGGCACAACCGATCGTACTGTCAAAGGGAAATAAACTTGTTCCGGACAAAACTCAACTGCATCCGAAGCAGCTTCAGTGGCTGATTGTTTTGTCACGATCAGATGCTGACCATTCGGCAAAGGATAAGATCCTTCGGCAAGAATTGTCAGTTCAAAGTCCACAATTTCTGGCGGTGACAGCTGCATTTGCAAAACATCATAACGGCGCGCAACCCAGGCCCCCGGCAAACAGGTTTCAGCCTGTGACTTTGTACTCTCCAGCA
>JAUVAJ010000316.1 GCA_030591795.1 Desulfuromonadales bacterium
GCAGATCTTCACAACCAACGCTATGGCCGAAGTGCCTGCACTTCTGGACAAGGTCGAGGCACAGGTCGAGCAGCACTCACTACACGCGGTCGGTTTTGTCAGCTACGAGGCAAGCCAGGCGTTTGAACCGACAGCCGAGACACTGCCGGCAGACGGTTTTCCACTACTCTGGTTCGGCCTGTTTCCCACACCCGAGCAAGTGACCGCTCCGGTTGCAGCTAGTCAACTGGCCGATCTCGACTGGCGACCGGCACTCGATGCAGCTGAATTCGGTCACGCAGTCACCCGGATAAAATCGGCGATCGCCGCCGGTGAGACCTACCAGGTTAATTTCACCTTCCCGCTGACCACCCCCTTCGCCGATGATCCCTGGCCGCTCTTTTGCCGACTGGTGAATAACCAGCCGGACTGCTACGCAACCTGGCTTGACACCGGCCGCTTCGTTGTCTGTTCAGCCTCGCCGGAACTGTTTTTTGAGCGACGCGGTCAGCGGTTGTTCTCGAAACCGATGAAGGGGACCACGACTCGCGGCATGACCCTGGATGATGACCGTATCAGAGCCGACGCCCTGCAAGCCTCGGATAAGGAACGGGCGGAAAATATCATGGTACTCGACATGATCCGCAATGATCTTGCGCGGTTGCCGGGTGGGCCGGTACAGGTCGAGGAGTTGTGTGTGATTGAAAAGCACCCGACCGTGTGGCAGATGACCTCTACAGCGGCGACCGTCACCGATTCGTCGTTGGTCGAAATTTTTACAGCTCTCTTCCCGTGTGCCTCGATCACCGGCGCGCCGAAGTTGCGAACCATGCACCATATCGCCGACCTCGAAACAACACCGCGGCAAATCTACACCGGTGCCATCGGCCATATCGCCCCGAACCGGCAGACCCGCTTCAGCGTCGCCATCCGCACCGCCCTGATCGATCGCGAAGCCGAGACAGCCACCTACGGCATTGGTGCTGGCATCACCTGGGAGTCAGATGCGGTGGCTGAATACAGCGAATGCCTGGCCAAAGCGCAGATATTGCACCAAACCCGGCCTGACTTCGCCCTGCTTGAAACCCTGCTCTGGGAGCCTGAATCTGGCTACTTCCTGCTCGAGGAACACCTGCAGAGACTGCATGGTTCTGCCGTCTACTTCAATTATCCCTTCGATCGCGATGCGCTTATCGACAAGCTACAATCCGCGACACAAGACCTCCCGCCAAAACCCCACAAGGTGCGCCTACTGCTTGATCGAGCTGGCGCAATCAATACTGACGTGGTAGCGATAACGCCACCAGAACAAAACAAGCTATTGCGTCTGCGCCTGGCCAAGAGGCCAATTGCGAACAACGATCCGCTCCTCTATCACAAAACCACAGCCCGCACTGTCTACGAGGACGCACGTCAGGCGGTTGCCGACTGTGATGAAGTGTTGCTCTACAATACTAAAGGGGAAGTAACCGAGGCGTACAATTATAACCTCGTAGCAAAACTGAATGGCGAACTGATTACCCCGCCGATCAAATGTGGCCTGCTCGCCGGCACTCTGCGCGCCCACCTGCTGGCCAGCGGAGAGATACATGAACAGGTCATCCACCTCGACGATCTGCCGGACTGCGAAGAACTCTACCTGATCAACTCGGTCCGGCGTAGGCAGCGGGCGGTGTTGATGAAGGACTGAAAAGACAGCACAACAAACCATTCCCTCCAGAATCTTTGCGTCTGTCATCTCGACCATGAGCCTTCGCCAATCAGCCTACGCAAACCGCTACGGCGGACATGAGCTATGGCACACAAGCAGGGAGAGATCTTGCATTTGGCTTCAGCACAAGAGAGAACAAGATTTCTCTCTTTGTTCGAAATGACAATATAAAAAGGGGCCAGAATTAAATTCCAGCCCCCATAGATTATCTATTTGCAGAATAATTTACAAATTAGGCAGCCAAAGCGACAAAGTTGGCCAATAGGTAATAATCAGCACCGAAAGCAACAGGACAATAAAGAACGGTATCGTCGCCTTGTAGATAGTAGTAACCGGCTGTTCAAAGCGATAACTGGCGATAAACAGGTTAAGGCCGATCGGCGGCGTCAGGTAGCCGAGCTGCATGTTGGCCAGAAAAATGATGCCGAGGTGCAACGGGTCGATACCAAAGCCAATCGCCACCGGCAGAATTAGCGGCACGACCAGGACCAGGGCCGAGAAGATATCGAGGATAGCGCCGAGGGCCAGCAAAAAAACATTGAGCAACAGCAAAAACGTTAGCGGACTGCTGACATGTTCCTTGACGAAAGCGAACAGCTGTTCCGGCACTCCAGCGTCAATCATGTAGGTGGTTGATGCGAGCGACAGCCCGAGAATCAGCATGATGCCGCCGACCAGACTCATCGATTTGTGCACCAACGCCGGCAGCCCCCGCCAGGTAATCTCCCGCAGGATGAAGACCTCAACAATCAGGACATAGACGGCGGTAACCGTCGCCGCTTCAGAGACTGCGAAATAGCCGCTATAAATTCCGCCAAGGACCACGATCGGCAGTGGAATTTCCCAGATCGACTCGCGGACTGCGGCGAGCAATTGTCGGCCGGAGAAACGTTCGAGCGGTGTCCGGTTTTTACGGTTGCGCCAGATGGTCCAGCCGCTGAGCAGAATCAGCATCAACATCCCCGGCAAAAAACCAGCGGCAAACAGTCGATCAATCGACACCCCGGCGCCTGGTGCAGCCTGCTGGGCAACAATACCGTAAAGGATCAGCGGCAGTGACGGCGCGAACAACAGGCCGAGGCTGCCGGAGGTGGTAACCAGGCCGAGGCTGAATTCTTCGCCATAACCATCTTCGAGCAGCGCCGGATAGAGCAGCGCACCGAGGGCGATAATTGTCACCCCGGAAGCGCCGGTAAAGGCAGTAAAAAATGCACATGCGGCCAACGCGACAATCGCCAATCCACCCGGCATCCAACCGATAAAGGCCCGGGTTAAACGGACCAGCCGGCCCGGAGCGCCACTTTCACTGAGCAAGTAACCGGCAAAGGTAAACAGAGGAATCGCCAGCAGTATCGGCATCTCAGCGATGC
>JAUVAJ010000273.1 GCA_030591795.1 Desulfuromonadales bacterium
TCCTCCCGCGCCCACGGTTTCAAACTGGTGTAATAAACCGAACCGTCAGCTTTATCCTGCCCCAAGTATTTATCCTGGCCGATATTCCAGGCCAATGCCCACCAGCTCATCCAGAGTCGTTCCCGTGCCTTGTAACTCCCCTTAACATACCCGGACCTGGAGCCGGACGTTTCATAGAAAGAGGTCTGTTGCTCGTTGCCGATCGGTAAGTGTTTTAAATTGTCGAGCGGTTGCAATGCTGCGGTAACCGACGGTTGCTGCAGAGTATCAACATCCGCCAACCAGACATCCATTACCCGATGTGAGCCGGGTCGGAGTCTGACTTGAAGGTGTTGGTTACCTGTCGATCCATTATCAAGCTTAAGATAAGATGGCAGACTTTCACCGTAAACAGTCTGGCGCTCCATGCTCCAATCTTCAGGCCACGCGACTTCAGACAGAAACGAGGTCGGGATAAAAGCCAGATAACAACCGCAGGTATGAACCAGCGTGTAAAGCAGCGGCTGCTCACTTGCATTGAGGGTCACAACCACAAACAGCCCGACATTTTTCCCGGCACCGATAAAATACGGGGAGAAGCCGTAAGGAACTTCCTGAAAATGCACCCGGTAGAGCAGATTTGTATAGCGCCCCTTATCGGTTGTGAACTGTCGTGTCCCGGTATAGAAAACCGGCGTCTCAGGATCGATATAGAGTTCCGTCTCCGACGCGGCCCGGACAACACCGATACGATTGTAATCGGCCAGGTAATCTTCAACCAGAAACACCGGGGCAAAACGGTTCAGCAGTTGCTCGCCCGGTTCAGGCAGATAATACAATGTTGATTCAATCGGTACAGGCTTCGGCGGAGTGGCACAAGCAGACATGAACAGCAGCAACAGCACCGAACACCAGCTCAACTTCATAATTATGTTCATCAATGCCCCCGAATATTATCGTCTGCCGTAATTATACAACAAACAAAGGGTCTGGCGAATTATCACCAGACCCTTTGTTTTTATTATGGCGGAGGGGGGGAGATTCGAACTCCCGGTGACTTGCGCCACAACAGATTTCGAGTCTGTCACCTTCGGCCTCTCGGACACCCCTCCTAAAACCTTTTAGAAGCAAAAATGCTTCTTACTCGTTTTCAGGAACTGTTCTTTTAGCAGTTTTTTTCTCTGCGCGCAATGTTTTGAAGAAGCCACTGAGCATTTCGCTGCATTCTGTAGCCAGCACCCCTTCAACCACCTCGACATTGTGATTAAATCGTCGGTCACTGGCAAGGTTGTAAATCGATCCGGAGGCCCCGGCCTTCGGATCACGGCTGGCAAAAACCAGACGCGGAATCCGGGCCAGGATAATTGCGCCCATGCACATCACGCACGGCTCCAGGGTTACATACAAAGTGCAGTCAAGCAGCCGCCAGGAGTCGAGATGTAAAGCCGCCTCGCGAATAGCGACCATTTCTGCGTGAGTTGTCGGATCATTGGAGGTTTCACGCAGATTGTAACCGCGGCCGACGACCTCACCCTGATACACAACCACGGCCCCGATCGGCACTTCCTTTAAGTTACGTGCCGATTCGGCCGCCTGTAGCGCCTCGTACATAAACTCTCGGTCGAGATTTTCCTGTGTCACATGGAAGCCTTTTTGCGAACTACAATCGGTGGCATAACCTTGAAATCGTTGATAAATCCGTACAAGCTGTTATATTACCATACTAAGCACCCTATCGTACTATCAATGTACTTAACTGAAAACTACGGGGCACACGGTTTCCATTGACAAGGAGGAGCCACATGTTGAGATCTGTTGCAATATTAACTCTCTGGATCGTTTTTACCAGTCTGCCAGCGTACGCTGCAGAGGTAGAGACCATTTCGCCGGTCGACGCCAAGGCGGATGAGGTGTTGCGTGAAATGAGCGCGTTCCTCGGTTCACTTGATAAATTCACTTTCCATGCGGAAAATTCTACCGATCAGGTGCTCGATTCAGGCCAATTGATTCAGCTCAGTCAGGGAGTCGATATTGCTGTGCGACGCCCGGATCGCTTCTGGGCCTCTACGCAAGGGGATAGTGTCACCCAACAATTCTTTTACAACGGCAAGAGTGTCACCCTGTTCAATAGCGAAGATAATGTATATGCAACGATCGACGCCCCGGCGACTATCGACGCTGCTCTCGACTACACCGTAAAGGCATTTGACCTCAAGGCGCCGCTGACCGCACTGCTGGTCAGCGACATGTACTCGCGAGTATCACCAAACATTGCAACCGGAAGCTACCTTGGTCTGCACCGGGTGATGGGAACCAGCTGTCATCATCTCGCCTTCACCACCCGCGATGTCGACTGGCAAATCTGGGTCGATGCCGGTGATAAACCTTGGCCGCGCAAGGTGATCATCACATCCAAACGGGTTGCTGGTGCGCCACAGTTCACCGCACTGCTTTCCGACTGGACCACAAGCGGCAAACTTAAGGACAGTAAATTTAAATTCAACGCACCGAAAGATGCGCATAAGATTGAGTTTCTGCCGGCAGGCAACTAACACAATCGATTCAGATAGAGGAGGAACACAATGAGACTTATCATTGCGAGCCGGCCAGCCAAAAAACTGATCTTGATACTCTTCGCCATCGCCTTATCGACCGGAGGACTGCTTTGCACAAACAATGCGGATGCCAGGACTATCAGGACCCGTGATCTTGACCCGAACCCAGTGTTGTCACCGAAGGTCGGCAATGAATCTAAAATTTTCTATTCTATTCCGCAGGACGCACAAGAGGCGCTGACACCTGGAACTCTTGTCTCAGTGATGCCGAGTGGCTGCGCCACCAAATACACCAGTTCTATGACTTACTACGACTGCTCCGGTGTCTACTTCAAGGAGTACTTCAAAGGCAGCAGACTCGTCTATATGATCATCGATAAACCGTAAACACTCAATTGTATAACAGCAAAAAGCCGCAGGGCAAAGACCTCTGCGGCTTTTTTATATTCAAACATATATCTAACTTAGACTGGATGACCGTGCAACAGTTCCCGCGCCTTGTGCACAGCCTCCTGCTCACCAAGTAACATCAAGGTATCACCCGCCTGCAACCGGAAATTGCCAGAGACGCCATAGTGAATCCGTTCATGACGGATAACGCCGACGACCATGACATCCGCGGCATTTTTCAGAGCGATTTCCGCCAGGGTCTGATCGAGGAACGGCGAGTCGTCGGGCATCGCCTGAAATTCAATCTGCCCCCCTTCCAACACCGAGATGTAACCGGCCAGATTGCTCGGTTGATCAGACGCATCACGGGCCGACCCATAGTGGCCCTGACGCATGGTGGCGATCTGCCGAAAAATTTTCCCCTCGGGAATTGAGAACTGTCGCAACAGAGCGGCCGACATCTGCAGGCTCGCCTCGACCTCATCCGGGACAACCTCATCCGCACCTTGCGCTAACAGATCATCCATCTCGAGAATAAAACGGGTACGAGCCAGAATGTAGATCGAATCATTCAGGTCGCGTCCGGCGCGGATCACCCTGGTCAAAGCCGAGGGGTCATTTATGGCCAGAA
>JAUVAJ010000337.1 GCA_030591795.1 Desulfuromonadales bacterium
ATTCCATCCTGCAAAACCGGTTCTACATTGTCACACGGCTCTACGGTATCCATGTGTACTGAAAGCATCAAAGGTTTACCAGGCTTGCTGCCGGCAAATCTGGCGATCATATTACCGACTTCACCGCCGGTCGCCTGATCAGCATTATCATACTCAATCTCTGCACCGAGTTTTTTAAAACGAGCCTCAAGATATTGCGCCATCGCCCCCTCTTTAAATGATGGGCTGCTTATTGCTGCCTGACGCATAAACTCAGTTGTGATTCGATCACTGTTGACCATTTGTTATCCTTTATGCTATCGAATACGTCCGCCGTTGCCGGGGGAAAAATTCGTTGTGAATGAAATTTATTACAAAAAATCACGACTCACGTGTAGACAAGTTACAATACCTTATGATATTGTAACGCGAATTAAGCTTAATTGACCTATAATTTAATATAATTTCATGGGAAATATGCGAATGGATTACGACCTCAAACCGCCAAACCAGAGCCCGATCAGAAAAAAGTCACGATCCGCGCTATCTGTTTTGTACTACGTTTCTGGCATTGCTGTCACGATCATTGCTCTCGGTATTGTTTTTCATGGCTTGACCCCTTCAACCGAAGCACACACGGTTGCGCCGGAGCCACAACAGATCGAAGTTAACCGGGAATTTATCTCTGGCTCCATCAAAAGCGGTGACACGCTGACCGGCTTACTCGGTGCTTATCTGACGCCACAAAATATTTATGTCCTGAACAAGCAATGTAAAAAAGTTTTCCCTTTGTCCCGGATCACCACGGGCCAACCATATCGCATCACTTTAGTTGATGGCGTTATCGAGCGCTTTGAGTACGATATCAACCCTGAAAAACAGCTTATTATCACCAGAGAACAAGATGGTTTCTCTGTCGATAAAAGACTTATCGAATACGACATCGAGATTGAACTGGTCAAAGGGGTCATCTCCAGCAGCCTGTTTGAAGCCATTACCGAGATCGGCGAAGAACCGGAACTGGCGATGAATCTGGCCGGGATTTTTGCCTGGGATATCGATTTCATTCTCGACATCCGTAGCGGTGACCATTTTCAGGCGTTGGTTGAAAAGCGCAGTCGCGACGGGAAACCGGCCGGCTATGGACAAATTCTCGCGGCTGAGTTCACTAATCAGGCTGAAACCTACCGGGCTTTCCTGTTTCAGGATGGTGAGCGCCCAGAATCCTACTACGATAAAAATGGGGAGAACGTCCGGAAACTATTTCTTAAAGCCCCCCTCTCCTTTTCGCATATTTCATCGGGTTTCAGCATGCGCCGTCTCCACCCGGTCACCAAGACCTGGAAGTCACATCCGGCGATCGATTATGCTGCACCATACGGTACTCCTATCAAAGCTGTTGGCGATGCAACAATTATTAAAATCAGCAAAAATAAATACAACGGACGACATATTAAACTGCGGCACAACTCTACCTACCAGACGCTTTATCTGCACATGAACAAGTTTGCCAGAGGGATGAAAAAGGGTAAGAAGGTCTATCAGGGCGAGATAATAGGTTATGTCGGCAGTACCGGCCTCGCAACTGGACCACATCTTTGCTTCCGGATGTATAAAAATGGTAAACCGGTAAACCCGAATCGGGTTAAAACACGCTCTGCCAAGCCGGTCTCGGCATTGAATAAAACCGCTTATCTGAGCTCCATAGAATCACTCATGGCCAGATTCACGCAGCCACAACTTGTTGCTGACAACAGATCTCAAGAGAGTCGGTAAAATGTACGGCTGGCATGGCCGCATACTCTTTATCGACCTGAGCGATCAGTCCTTTCACACTAAAACAATTTCAGACAACCAACTGCAAACCGACCTAGGTGGTCGCGGTCTTGCCGTCAGCCTGTTCCAGGACTACGCGCGGCTCGACCCGTTCGACCCGGATATTCCGCTGATTTTCACAGCCGGCCCCCTCTCCGGGACAAAGACGCCCGCAACCGAGCGTATCTGCATCCTCTCACGTTCACCGTTAACTGGAACTATTTTTGATACAACCGCCGGCGGTTCGTTCGCGCATGAGCTCAAAGCCTCCGGGTTCGATGGTCTGTTCATCACCGGCAAAAGTGCCAAGCCGGTGGCAGTGCGTATTCATCCGTCAGGAGTTGAGTTTATAGCTGCTGAAAAATTATGGGGCAAAACAACCTCTGAAACAATTTCAGCTTTCCCGCAACGGGGTACTGCCGCTGTCGGTCCGGCGGGTGAGAATCGAGTACTATACGCAAACATCGTATTCAGCGATGGCGACAATTCTGGTCGCGGCGGACTGGGTGCCATCATGGGAAGCAAGCAGCTGAAAGCCATCGTCGTAGAAGGCGATCATCAAACGGCCATTGCTGACCCACAAAAACTGCAGCTGGCACAACAAGACATCCTGCGTCTGTTTCGCGCCTCACCCGCCTTACTCGGGCAACTCGGGCTACATGAATACGGCACACCGACCTTTGTCGACCTGACCAACCTGCGCCGGATGCTCCCGACCAGAAATTTCACAAAAACATATTTCAACGCGGCAGCCAAACTGTCTGGGCCGGCTATTCGGTCGGCTATGACGCCGGAGCATGACACCTGTCACGACTGTCCAATAGCCTGTAAAAAAACAACCCCACGTTACGGACGCATGCCGGAGTACTCTCCACTTTGTCACTTCGGTGCCCTGCTCGGCATTAGCGATCTTCATGCTATTGTCATGGCCAATAAGGCTTGCAGAGAGTTCGGGATCGACCC
>JAUVAJ010000109.1 GCA_030591795.1 Desulfuromonadales bacterium
CGTACCGTGACCCGAACAACAGGAGTTGTCTTGCGAGAACGGGTGTTGGCCATCGTTACAATACTGGCGCGCTATTTCCTGAATGAGCGCAACCTGATCAGCGAAACTGAGCTGGTTGAAGAGCTGCTCTCCGTCGGCTTCGACGAAGAAGAGATCGATGCGGCCTTCAGCTGGATGCAGGGCCTGGAGCCGGTTTCAGACGCGCCTATACAACCGAAAACTCTGACTGCCTACGCCCAGCGAATCTTCACTGATGAAGAGCGCCGTCTGCTCTCGGACGAAGCACGCAGCTTTATGATTCGCCTGCGTAATCTCGGCATACTTGACGACGAGACACAGGAAGAGATCATTGAACGGGCCTTCCAACTGGAAGAGGAAGATATCTCGCTCAAGGAGATCAAGGTCATGACTGCCCTGTCCCTGTTTGCCAGATCAAACGAAGACTGGCGGCGAGAAGTCGACTGCCTGCTTGGTGACGACTGGGCCAGACTGTTCAACTGATGATTATCGGGCTGCGGCAAACACCGCGGCCCTTTTGCGTATTACATTTATAAACAATCTAATGTGCTCGAATTACCGAGCCCATTTAAACAGAGCACGGAAATAATGGCTAAATCACTCGTTATTGTTGAATCACCCGCCAAATCAAAAACTATCGAGAAGTTTCTCGGCAAGGGCTACAAGGTCAAAGCATCTTACGGTCACGTACGCGCGCTACCGAGCAAACAGGGCTCAGTCGATATTGAAAATGATTTTGAACCCCTTTATAAAAATCTCCCGGACAGCCAAAAACACCTGACTGCTCTGAAAAAAGAAATCGCCAACTGCGATGAATTAATTCTCGCAACTGACCCCGACCGCGAAGGGGAGGCGATTGCCTGGCATCTGCTTGAAGCACTGAAGATCGATGAAAAAGGTGACAAGCCGAAGGTCATCCGGGTGGTTTTTCATGAAATCACCGCTGGTGCTATAAAAGAAGCAATGGCCAACCCGCGGGCAATTTCCAAAGAAATGGTTGACGCCCAGCAGGCCCGCTCTATCCTCGACTATCTGGTCGGTTTCAATCTCTCGCCGTTTCTCTGGAAAAAAATTCGCTACGGCCTGTCAGCCGGACGCGTCCAATCGGTCGCTCTACGCCTGATCTGCGAACGGGAAAAAGCGATCACGGCCTTCAAGTCTGACGAATACTGGACCATCGGCGCCGATATGCTCAGCGCTCAAGGTGAAGGGTTTAAGGCCCGTCTGCATTCTCAAAACGGCAAAAAAATCGGCAAGCTCGATATCGGCAATCAAGCGGCCGCAGATAAAATTGTCAATGCGCTTAAAGACGCGGCCCTGTCAATCAGCGAAGTAGTCAAGAAACAGAAAAAGCGTAATCCCGCCGCCCCATTCACCACCAGCACCCTGCAACAGGAAGCGAACCGCAAGCTCGGTTTCTCCGCCCGAAAAACCATGAGTGTCGCCCAGAAGCTGTATGAAGGGATCGACATTGGCGCCGGTGCTGTCGGTCTGATTACTTATATGCGTACCGACTCGGTCGCACTGTCGACGGTCGCCACCGATGAGGCACGTGAAGTTGTGACCGCGCGCTATGGCAAAGAGTACGCCATGGCCAAACCGCGGGTTTTCAAGAGCAAAGCCAAGAACGCCCAGGAAGCCCACGAAGCGATCCGGCCGACCGGCATCGGCAACATACCGAATGAAATCAAAGAAGCCCTGAGCTCCGACCAATACAAACTTTACAATCTGATCTGGACCAGGACCATCGCCTCGCAGATGGCCTCAGCCATTCTTGACGCCACTTCAGTCGACATCGCCGCCGGAGATAAGTTCACCTTCCGCGCCTCCGGTCAAGTCATCAAATTCCCGGGCTTCATGAAGGTCTATATTGAAGGGACCGATAACGGCGGCGACAAAGAGAATGATGAAGGACTCCTGCCCGACCTGAAAAAAGACGAAAAGGTCGAATGCAAGGAGTTGCTACCGGAACAACATTTCACTCAACCGCCCCCCCGCTTCACCGAGGCGAGTCTGGTCAAAATTCTCGAAGAGTATGGCATCGGTCGCCCGTCAACCTACGCCTCAATCATGAACACTCTGGTTACCCGCAAGTACGCACGGCTGGAAAAGCGCGCGTTCTTTCCGGAAGATGTCGGGATGGTTGTCAGCGACCTGTTGACCACACATTTCGCACAATATGTTGACTACGACTTCACCGCCAAGATGGAAGAGAATCTCGACGCCATCTCCCGCGGCGAAAAACAATGGCGGCCGCTGCTGGCCGGTTTCTGGAAACCGTTCCACGAGCTACTGCAACAAAAAGAGAAGGAAGTCTCCAAAGGCGACCTGACCACCGAAGCGATCGATCAGGATTGCCCGGAGTGCGGCAAGAAGCTGGTAATCAAGCTCGGCAAGCGTGGCAAATTCATCGCCTGTTCCGGTTTCCCTGACTGCCGACACACGGCTCCTCTGAGCGGCGACAATCAACCGGAAGAACCGGTCATTTCCGACGAAAAATGCGACAAGTGCGGCGCGCCGATGCTGATCAAGGATGGCCGTTACGGTAAATTTTACGCCTGCTCCGCTTATCCAGAATGTAAAAACATCCAGCCGCTGGAAAAACCGAAGTCGACCGGCGTGGTCTGCCCGGAGTGTAAAGAAGGCGACATCCAGGAGAAGAAAAGCCGCTACGGCAAGATCTTCTACTCCTGCAACCGTTACCCGAAATGCAAATACGCCCTGTGGAATCCGCCGGTTGAGCAGCCTTGTCCGGATTGCAAGCATCCGCTTACCACAAAAAAGACCACCAAACGCAAGGGGACGATGCGGGTCTGCCCGATCAAGGAGTGCGGGTTTGAGGAGCCGATGCCTGAAGCGGCCGAGGCCGCTGAAGAAGAGAAGTAATTATCAGGCCGGGCAGATTGCCCGGCCTTTTTAGTCTGAAAAAATTTGACTTCCCCTTTTCTATCGCCAGCCATGAGGGCCCATAGAGAAAGATTCTGGATTAATTATTAGTCCTACAAATTGTAGCGCCATAGGGATCCAATTGCTTAGTTTTTGTCATTTCGAGTGAAAGGAGAAATCTGTTTCTAAAGAAGATCTCTCTCTTTGTTCGAGATGACAAACCGCAAAAACACTTCTACTAAATCGGCGGGTCCCGCCTTCGCTAAAGCTATGGCGAGGCAAGCACGTCCCGCCAGACGCCTTACTTTTTGTCTAAACGGCAACAAAAAGTAAGCAAAAAATGGCTCTTCCCTGCAAGAGGCATCTCGAATACGGAGCCTTCATCTATACTATAGTCAGAGGTACAAGTTATCCGGGCCCGTTCCAATGGGGCCCTCACAGCAGGAGTAATCTCGAACGAAAAACAAAGACTATATATAGCCACTTCAACCTATAACTCGTGTAAACTAATCAATCCATGAACGAAACAAACCACATAACCATAATCGGCGGCGGACTGGCCGGCTGCGAAGCCGCCTGGCAGGCCGCCCGCGCAGGCGTCTCCGTCACCCTGATTGAGATGAAACCGCAGCGCTATTCACCGGCCCACCACTCCGAGAGTCTCGGCGAACTGGTCTGCTCCAACAGCCTGCGCGGCATCGGTCTGCAGGGTGCGGTCGGCTGTCTGAAAGAAGAGCTGCGTCGCTGCGGCAGCCTGATCATGCAAGCGGCCGACGCGACCACTGTACCGGCCGGCGGAGCGTTGGCGGTCAACCGTGAGGACTTCGCCACCTACATCACGCAGAAGATTGAACAGCAGCCATTGATCAATCTTGAGCGCGGCGAAGTAACGTCGATTCCGGAACAGGGCCGGGTGATTATCGCTTCCGGACCGCTCACCTCCGTAGCGTTATCACAGGAAGTCGCCCGCTTGACCGGCAGTGAGCATCTCTATTTCTATGATGCCATTGCGCCGATCATCGAGGCCGATTCGATTAATATGGATATTGTCTGGCGCGCTTCACGTTACGACAAGGGGGGCGCCGACTACCTTAACTGCCCACTCGACGCAGAACAGTACGCGCAATTTATTTCCGCACTCACCTCGGCAGAGACCGTCCCTTATCATAATTTTGAAAAAGCGATCCATTTCGAAGGTTGCATGCCGATCGAGGTGCTGGCCGATCGAGGTGAGCAGACCCTGGCCTTCGGCGCGATGAAACCGGTCGGGCTGACCGACCCGCGCACCAATAAAAAGTCAGCCGCCGTAATCCAACTCCGCATGGAGGACCGCCAGGGGCAACTGTTCAACATGGTCGGTTTCCAGACCAAACTGACCCACCCGGAACAGAAACGGATCTTCCGCACCATTCCCGGACTGGAGAAGGCCGAATTTTCCCGCTACGGCGGCATGCACCGCAACACCTTCATCAACGCCCCGGCCTGTCTCGATAAAAGGCAACAACTCAAGAACGACCCGCGCATCGTCTTTGCCGGGCAGATCACCGGCGTCGAGGGGTATGTCGAATCGGCCGCCTCCGGGTTTCTCGCCGGCCTGACCGTCGCCCACCAGCAACTCGACAAGCCGCTCGAACTACCACCCGCGACCAGCGCTTTCGGCGCTCTGCTGACCCATCTGACCGAGAGTGATCCGGAGCAGTTCCAACCGGCCAACGTCAATTATGGCCTGTTTCCGCTACTGGAAAATCGCAAACGCAAACGCACCGAGCGGCGTCTGGCGATGGCCGAGCGCGCCCTGGCCGATCTGGCAGACTGGTGGCAAAAAACTCAAGGAGGTGACGCATGAGTGCACCGCGCATTGTCCTCGCCTCAGCCTCGCCACGGCGAAAAGAGTTATTGACCCGGATCGGTCTGGAGATCACCGTTATGCCGGCCAACGTTGATGAATCGGTTCTGCCGGGTGAAACACCTGAAGCCCATGTTGAACGACTCAGCCTGGCCAAAGCCCGGGCCGTCGCCGCCCGCAGTGATATCGCCGGTCGCTGGTTCATCGGTAGCGACACCGTCGTTGTGCGTGACGATGTCATCCTCGGCAAACCGGTCGATAAGAATGACGCCGCCAGCATGCTCCGTTCGCTCGCCGGCCGCAGCCACCGGGTCGTCTCCGGCTATGCGGTGGTTGATCGGGAAAAGAACAGCCACGAAGCGACCGCCGTTACCACCCGGGTAACCTTCCGAAAGTTGACAGACGCCGAAATCGCAGGCTACATTGCTACCGGTGAACCGGACGACAAGGCCGGTGCCTACGGCATCCAGGGGATCGGCGCCTGTCTGGTCAGCAGTATTGACGGCAGCTACACCAATGTTGTTGGCCTGCCGTTGTGCGAAGTGGTTGAGACGCTTGAGCGGATGGGCGCGGCAACGCTGTTCGACCAAAAGAGCTGAATCGATACAAATTTTCAGCATATGGCACATACGATTTGTAATGGCTCTCAAATCCCCCTCAATCCCCCTTTGCAAAAGGGGGAATCTGAGTTCTGTTTAGATTAATTCCCCACTTTGAAAAAGGGGGCCAGGGGGGATTTATCTCAGTTGTTTTCAGGCGATCAGATTCAGTTATGTGACACTCTCTCCAGGCTTGTGCGCCATAGCCAAGTCAGCCAAAGCTTCATGCGTAGGCTGATTGGCGAGGGAGCATGGTCGAGAGGACACGCTAATCTTACATAGATTGAGTTAAACCATGACCATCAAAGACAACATCAGCAACATCCGCCAACGTATCGACTCCGCCTGCCACCAGGCCGGCCGCGACCCGCAGTCCGTCCATTTGCTGGCCGTGTCGAAAAAAAAGCCGCTGGCCGATATTGAGGAAGCCGCAGCCGCCGGGCAGAAGATGATCGGCGAGAACTACGTGCAGGAGTTCGTGGCCAAGTATGACGACTGCACCGCCGATGTCGACTGGCACTATATTGGCGCTCTGCAGAGCAACAAGGTCAAACAGTTGCGCGGCAAGGTGGCGATGATCCACTCGGTCGATCGCCTGTCGCTGGCTAAAGAGATCAACAAACAGTGGGCTAAATGCGACCGCCCGGTCGAGATTCTGATCCAGGTCAACATCGGTGCAGAAGCGACCAAAGCCGGCGTGAGCGCCGACGATCTCGAAGAATTGGTGCGACAAATCGCTGAGCTGCCAAACCTAAGGATCCGCGGCCTGATGGCGATCCCGCCACACAGCGCAGACCCGGAAGAATCGCGGCACTGGTTTCGGGCGATGCGACAACTGGCCGATTCGATCGCAGAGCTGGGCCTCCCGGATGTCAGCATGAAAGAACTCTCAATGGGCATGAGTGACGACTTCGAAATCGCCATCGAAGAAGGTGCGACCATGATCCGGATCGGCACCGCCATTTTCGGGGCACGCGACTATGCCTGAGCGGGCCGAACAAACTCCCATCACCACCCTGCTATTTGATCTAGACGGCACACTGGTCGACTCAGCCGTCGATCTGGCAACCTCCGTCAACCTGCTGCGCCAGGAGCACGATCTTGCACCACTCGATATCGACACGGTGCGCAGCTACGTC
>JAUVAJ010000253.1 GCA_030591795.1 Desulfuromonadales bacterium
AAAAATCTGCTGGCCGCTGCTCTGGATGAAGGTTTGTCGAGTTCAGACTGCTGGGAGCTTGCGTTCCTCTCGAATAAGGTTCTGATCGCCAATCAGGTTGATGTCGGTGATCGAAGTGCCATGCAGGATTCTCTGGAAGAGATGTTTGCCCGGTTAAACATAGCCCTGGAACACCTCTGTGGCGACAATGTTCAACAAGCGGCGGAGATGCTCAATAACGCATATTTCGAGCACCTGTTCAAGCTCGGTTACAGCCTGACTTTACAACTACAACGCCGCGCCCGCAAACTACAAGAGACGGCTACACAACGCTATCTCGAAGCGTCAGACCAGGCCTTCTTGCAGAGCCTGATGAGTAAACCGCATCCACGTTTTTATGAGGGGCTTGAACAGGCCGGACTCGATAGTGTGCGCTCCTTTAATGACAAAAACGATCTACGCCTGACATCAGACCGACTCGACCAGATCGACCTTTTGACCGAGCTGTTTGAACATCGACTCCCCTTCTCTCTCCCGGAGCAAGATGTAGATCTTGCAGGGTGCAGTCCTGACTCTTCGGCCGACCTCGATCTGAACATACTGTTTTTGACCGCACTGGCTAATCGGATACTCGGACGAGAATTCGCACCCCAGCCAATTCCGGCAGCAGAGCTGACCCTCCTGCATAAACATATAAGTGACAACCGGGCACTCGACCCACGTCTCAGGGAAAAGACCGCAGCCTGGCTGGAGAGTCTGGTCAAAGGTGGAGACAAATTTGCGCATAGCGTCCTGGATATCTGGGAGCACGACTTCTGCCCGGTAGATCAAACGGCGATCGACCCACGCTATCTGCACTGCATGATTATCCGCTATTGATAAATTTGATCCTTGCACAACGCCAGGCACTTTTAAAATTAAACCATTGTTCCTCACTTGCAGTGCATGGGTTACTGTGTAATATTGCTACAGTTATTCTCGAAGTGGAGTGAAGATGCGTCAGCACAAAGTATTAATCGTTGAAGATGATCGGGATTTTGCCGAGAGCCTGAAAATGGTGTTCTCAATGCGTGAACACACCGTTCAGGTCGTGTATAGCGGTGAGGAAGCGCTGGATACCTTTGATCCGGCTCTACATTCAATCGTTCTGATGGATATCCGCCTGCCAGGCATCAATGGCGTTGACACCTTGCTGCAGCTTAGAGATCGTCAGCCAGACTTTCCCATTCTGCTCATGACCGGATGCGAACGTGGTTCCGAAGAAGCCGTGTTGGCTAAAGCCGCCGGCGCTACCGACCTGTTGTTCAAACCCTTTAAAATAAAACAGATGCTCGACCAGATCGGCAGCATTCTGCAAAATGAATCGACGGAGAACCAATGACTCTTTGCGATGATATGAAATTGTGTCCCCTGTTTGCCGATCTCTCCCCGGCCGACATTGAACAACTGTCAGCCATTGTCCACCAGCGAAAAGTCCAACGTGGTGAGTTGCTGTTCTCAGAAGGCGACGCGGCGAAAGGGTTTTATGTTGTTGCTGAAGGACGGGTCAAGGTTTACAAGCTATCGGCTGACGGCAAGGAGCGAATCCTGCACATTGTGCAACCGGGTGCTACCTTCGCTGATGCGGCAATTTTCGGTGACGGCAATTATCCGGCTTACGCCGAACCGCTGGTCGCCTCACGTCTGCTGTTTTTTCCGAAACGGGATTTTCTGAACCTGCTGCACGACCAGTCGCAGATGGCAATCAATATGATCGCTGGGCTTTCCCGCTACTTACGGCAGTTTGCCACCCAGGTTGAACAGCTTACCTTCCAGGACGTCCCGGCTCGGCTTGCCAAGTACCTGCTCTCCCTACCCGGAGCGGAGAATGGCCGGGTGGTGCTGCCAATCTCCAAAGGCCAGCTCGCTTCAAATCTTGGCACGGTCAGCGAAACCTTGTCACGTACCTTGCGCAAGCTTTCCGATGAAGGGTTGCTCGAAGTTGACGGAAAAAGCATCACATTGAACGATCTCGATGACCTTGAGGACCTGGCTATGAGTACCAAGGAGCGGTAGTAAAAAACTTAATTTTCAAATCACTTACAAGATCAAATCAAGTATAGACGCCAAGCTGGCCGGATCATAGGATCCGGCCAGCTTGGCGTTTGTAATTGCCAAAAAGCAGATATTGGCACACATAAATTAATAATTTCACCAGCCGTCCGGTTACCTTGAGTCGCGAGATAGAAATCCAAAAAAGCTTTTGATTGTAAAAACACCGAAACCATGTCCTAATTAGAGGTTCTTGACTGTCTAAATATGCAAACACATCTCAATCACATAGGGACTTGGATGCCTTCTTCCAGAACAAATATTTGGATAGTCGCTGCACTGTTATGGACGGTGTTGATTGGCGGTATTGTGTGGCAATCTATCAGTGTCAGTCGAAAAACAATTGTAAGTCTTGCGGAAGTTCAAGCTCGCACCAGCCTCAGTGAGGATTTCACTTATCAAAAATGGGCAGCTATGCACGGCGGCGTTTATGTTCCGGTGACAGAAATGACCCAGCCTAACCCATTTCTCGCACATATGGCTGAAAGGGATATCACCACTCCTTCAGGCCGGCTCCTGACGTTAATCAACCATGCCTACATAACTAGACAGATTCATGAATCAGATAACTCCGAGTATGCGGTCAAAGGACGACTCACCAGTCTGAATCCGATCCGGCCTGAAAATGGCCCTGATGCATGGGAGCGGACCGCTCTCACTGAAGCAGAACGTACATTGGAGGTTGTTGACAGTATCGAATTTTTGGCTGGAGAGAATTTTCTGCGTATGCTGTTTCCGCTCCACCTGGAGGACGACTGCTTTAAATGTCATGAGCCTCAAGGGCATATGCCTGGAGATCAATATGGCGGCATCAGTATATCGGTCCCTTTAGCACCTTTTCAGGCAGCAATACAATCAATCGAATTGAAAATTTTGATATTACTTCTGTTTATCTGGCTTCTGGGACTTGCCCTGATCTTGTTTGCCCGGCGGATACTAAATAATCAATTCAATAATGTTGAAAAAGCCCTGATTGAAACGAAGACCATTGAGAAGAAGTATCGGACTCTGTTTGACCATGCCGCAGGTGGTATCTGTGTTGTCGACATGGAATCAGGGAAAATTATCGACTGCAACCACGGTATGGCCGAGCTTATTGGCCGACCACGTGAAGATTTGATCGGCCAGATGCTGTCCAATCTGTTCCCAGCATTAGAACAAGATCGCTACAGTGACCTGATAAAGAAAATCTGGCGTGCCAGAGGAAACCAGGCTGGTGAGATTCTGGAAGAGCAGATCATAACAAAAGATGGTGAAATAAAAGATATTCAGATCAAAGCCGCACCACTTGAAATTGATGGCAATAAGTTACTGCAAGGTTTCTTTTATGACATCACAATACAGAAAAAAATCCAGGCTCAGGCGATCCGGTCATCTCAGCTCGCCTCGGTTGGTGAACTTTCAGCTGGTGTCGCCCATGAAATCAACAACCCGATAGGTGGCGTAATAAATTACGCGCAGATTCTTCTGAATCAAAGTTCAAATGATAGCTTTGAACAGGACGTTTTGCAGAAAATCATAAAAGAGGGGACACGTATTGCGCAGATAGTCAAAAGTCTGCTCTCCTTTTCGCATAAAGGCGAAGTGAAGCAATATGTTTCCGATCTAAATAAAATTATCAGAGAACCTCTGACTCTGATCAATGCGCACATTAT
>JAUVAJ010000172.1 GCA_030591795.1 Desulfuromonadales bacterium
GGTCAACAACCTCGGCCATTGCCACCCGGTCGTGGTCAAGGCGTTACAGGAACAAGCAGCAACCCTGATCCACTGTTCCAACTACTATCATATTCCGCAACAGATCGAACTTGCAGAGTTGCTCTGCAACAACAGCTTTGCTGACCAGGCTTTTTTCTGTAACAGTGGCGCCGAAGCGAATGAAGCAGCGATCAAGCTGGCGCGAAAGTACAGCCGTGAAACCTTCGACGGTGAGCGTTACGAGATTATCACCGCCGCCGATTCATTCCACGGTCGAACCATGGCGACCGTCTCGGCTACTGGACAAGAAGCGGTGCAACGGTTTTTCGATCCACTATTGCACGGCTTCAAACATGTACCATTTGACGACATCGACGCACTTAAGCAGGCGATTACACCAAAAACCTGCGCCATCATGCTCGAGCCGGTTCAGGGCGAAGGCGGGGTCCGCATTGCCGGTGAAAACTATTTTACACAAGTTCGCCAACTCTGTGACGAACACCAGATCCTGTTGATCTTTGATGAAGTCCAGACCGGCCTCGGCCGAACCGGCAAGCTGTTTGCGCATGAACACTTCGGTATCGCTCCGGATATCATGACCCTGGCCAAGGCACTGGCCGGCGGAGCGCCGATCGGCACCATGCTCGCCCGGGCTGAAATTGCCAAATCATTTTCCCCCGGAACCCACGGATCAACCTTCGGCGGCAACCCGCTGACCAGTAGCGCAGCGCTCGCCACTGTTAAGACCATGCTCGATGACCAGTTTCTCAAACAAGCCAACCGGATGGGCGATTATCTGGTCGAAAAACTGAATGAGCTTAAAGCCCGCTACCCGTTTATTCTCGAGGTCCGTGGCCTCGGCCTGATGGTCGGCATGACCCTCGATATCCCGGGTGCCGACATCGTTTTACAAGGGCTGGGAAAAGGCTTGCTTCTGAATGTGACACAAGGTAATGTCCTGCGTTTTGTCCCGCCGCTGGTAGTAACAAAAGGTGAAATTGACGAAGCGGTAACAATCCTCGACGAGATATTAAAAACGGTCTGAACACCGTCTGGAGTGAGCGACATGAAAAAAGATTTTCTGGCATTGACTGACTGGAGCAAAACCGAGCTTGACCAGATGTTCGATCTGACCCGGGAGCTGAAGGCGAAGCAGAAAAATGGTGAGCCGCATGAGCTGCTCAAGGGGAAGACCCTGGCGATGATCTTCGAGAAGAGTTCCACCCGCACCCGGGTCTCGTTTGAGGTCGGTATGGTTCAACTCGGTGGTCACGCGCTGTTCCTGCATTCCGGCACCACGCAGATGGGCCGTGGCGAACCGATCAAGGATAGTGGCCGGGTTATGGGACGCTATTGCGACGGCATCATGATCCGTACCTTTTCGCAAGGTGCAGTCGTCGAATTAGCCGAGTGGTCAGAGGCGCCGGTCATCAATGGACTGACCGACCTCTACCATCCCTGCCAGCTGATGGCTGACATCTTTACCGTTATCGAACACAAAGGGAGCTACGAAGGGTTGACCTTCGCCTGGATCGGCGACGGCAACAATATGGCCAACAGCTGGATCAACGCCGCCGCCGTCTTCGGCTTCGAACTGCAGGTCGCCACACCGAAGGGCTACGAACCTGAGCCGGCAGTGATGGCACGAGCCGAAGAGTTGGGCGCTGTCATTCGTTACAGTAATGACCCGCTGATCGCCGCCAAAGGCGCCGATGTTCTGTCGACCGATGTCTGGGCCAGTATGGGCCAGGAAGAGGAAGCCGAAAAGCGGGTCAAGGCTTTTGCCGGCTACCAGCTCGACAGCAATGTACTGGCCACCGCCAACCCGGAAGCGATCGTTCTACACTGCCTGCCGGCCCACCGTGGCGAAGAGATCAGCGACGAGGTGATCGAGGGTAAACAGTCGGTGGTATTTGACGAAGCCGAAAACCGGCTGCACGTCCAAAAAGCAATCATGGTGACGTTGATGGGCTAAAGCCTTTCGCAGATAGATGGTGCGCGGCACATGTACACGTTGCGGACTCGCAAACAAACTTGCCACCGGGCAGATTCAAGACGAGAGCACCATCAACCTGGCGTCATTAAACAAACAACAGAAGCGACGTTTGACTGAGTCATAACCGCCGACGTTAATTTAATTTCCAAGGAGTTTTACATGTCGAAACAAGGGACCGTCAAAAAAGCTGTCCTCGCCTATTCCGGCGGGCTTGATACCTCGATCATCCTCAAGTGGCTGGTTGAAGAATATGGATGTGAAGTTGTCGCCTTCTCGGCCGACCTCGGCCAAGGTGAGGAGCTCGATGGCATCCCCGAAAAAGCCAAAAATACTGGAGCCAGTGCCTGCCACATCCTCGACCTTAAAGAAGAGTTTGCCCGCGACTTCGTTTTTCCGATGTTCCGCGCCAATGCAATTTATGAAGGACGTTACTTCCTCGGCACTTCGATCGCCCGGCCATTGATCTCCAAAGCTCAAATGGAGATCGCTGCCAGCGAAGGGGCCGACGCCGTATCACACGGTGCTACCGGTAAAGGGAATGATCAGGTTCGGTTTGAAATCGCCTACTATCACTTCGATCCGGCAGTCAAGGTTATCGCCCCGTGGCGTGAGTGGGATCTGAACAGCCGCACCGCTCTCGAAGAGTATGCCAAAAAACACGATATCCCGGTGCCGACCAGTAAAAAATTCCCCTGGAGCAGTGATCGCAACCTGCTGCATATCTCGTTTGAAGGTGACGTCCTCGAAAACCCCTGGACCGAAGCGCCGGAAGAGATGTACGTGATGAGCGTCAGTCCCGAGAGTGCTCCGGATCAGCCGGAATACGTCGAGATCGAATTTGAAAAAGGTGACGCGGTCGCCATCGACGGTGAACGTCTTTCCCCGGCCAACCTGCTGGCCAAATTGAATGAGTTCGGTGGCAAGCACGGCATCGGCCGGATCGACCTGATGGAGAATCGCTTCGTCGGTATGAAGAGCCGCGGCGTCTACGAGACCCCGGGCGGCACCATCCTCGAAGAGGCCCACCGTGGCGTCGAATCGATCACCATGGACCGCGAGGTCATGCACCTGCGTGACTCGTTGATACCGCGCTACGCGACCATGGTCTACAACGGCTTCTGGTTCGCGCCGGAGCGAATCGCCCTGCAGACGCTGATTGACCAAACCCAGCAGACCGTCAACGGCAAGGCGCGGATCAAACTGTACAAGGGTCACTGCCGCGTTGTCGGCCGCGACTCTGACACCGACAGCCTGTTCAACGTCGACTTCGCCACCTTCGAGGCCGATGAAGTCTACAATCAGGCCGATGCTGAAGGATTCATTAAGCTCAATGCCCTGCGCCTGCGTATCGCAGCAATGCAGAGGGACGCGAAAAAATAGCAAAGCCGGTACAATGAATAAGATTTTGAACCTGAGATCTTAACCGAAGGGGGCCTATGGAGTTTAAAAAGCAACATATCAAAACCTCCGTAGTAGCGTGTATCGTTGATGACCAAGAGCGGGTTCTGTTGACCCGACGCTGCATTGAGCCATTCTGCGGCGACTGGGTTATGCCGGGCGGCAAGATTGACCACGGTGAAGCGATTCTTGCGGCCTTGCATCGCGAGGTAAAAGAAGAAGTCGGCATCCAGGTTCAAGTCGAAGGTTTGATCGACGTCTACGAACATCTCGGCGTCGGCATTCAGAATGACCATTTTGTTATTCTTTACTACCGCGTCCGCCCGCTGACCTTTGATCTACAGCCAAACGGCCACGAATGTACTGAGGCAGAGTGGGTAAACCGGGAGCAACTGGCTGACTACAGCCTGCCGCCAGGAACACGCCATATTCTCGGGCAACTGTTTCCGGGTCTGGAACGTCGGGAGAAACCACGGATATATAACCCGGAAGAAGAGTTGCCCGGATTTGACCGGAACAATCGTTAGCTTTTGCCGACATGAAGTATTACTTGTTATATTGTTGTTTTTAAATAAAAGAGGAAAGCCATGAGTAAGGACAAGCTCTGGGGCGGGAGATTCTCCCAGCCGACCGACAAATTCGTCGAGGAATTTACCGCATCCATCAACTTCGATCAGCGGATGTATCGCTACGACATCGAAGGTTCCATCGCCCACGCAAAGATGTTGGCCAAGCAGCAAGTCATAACTGACACTGATGCCGAAACCATCATTAGCGGCCTGCAGACAATCCTCAAGGATATTGAAGCCGGCAACTTCGAATTCTCGGTCGCCCTCGAAGATATCCATATGAATATTGAGTCAAGTCTGATTGAGCGCATCGGCCCGGTCGGCGGCAAGCTGCACACCGCCCGGTCGCGCAACGATCAGGTCGCCCTCGATATCCGTCTCTACCTGCGGGATGAGATAAAGGCCATCATCGCTTACCTCGACGCCTTGCAGGACTCTCTGCTGAAGCAAGCCGAGGTCAATCTCGCGGTCATCATGCCGGGATACACCCATCTGCAGACAGCGCAGCCGGTGCTGTTCAGCCACCATATGCTCGCCTACTTCGAGATGATCAAGCGCGACAGTGGCCGGATGCGCGATGTCCTCAAGCGGCTCAACCAGTTGCCGCTCGGCGCCGGCGCTCTGGCCGGCACCACCTTCGATATCGACCGCGAATTCGTTGCCGAACAACTCGGTTTCGACGGCGTCACCCGTAACTCTCTCGATTCCGTCTCCGACCGCGATTTTGCTCTCGAATTCTGTAGCGCCGCCAGCATCCTGATGATGCATCTGTCGCGGCTCTCCGAAGAGCTGGTCATCTGGTCGAGCGCCGATTTTAATTTTATCGAACTGACGGACGCCTTCTGCACCGGCAGCTCGATCATGCCGCA
>JAUVAJ010000139.1 GCA_030591795.1 Desulfuromonadales bacterium
GTATTTTGTCATCGATCGAGTTGCCGCAATATACCTTCTGTTGATTGACCGGGGATCCGGCGGTATCATACAGAATACCGCGTACGGCGATAGCTGATCGATTTGTGGTGTAGTCGTTGCGTATCTTACCTTCGATAACAAACAATGTCCCGGCTGCGTCGTTTTGAATATATTTGCCGCTTATCTCGGTGACGGCGATCGAACCGACCGGTTGCAGTACCACCTCATTACCGGCGAGCCTGTTAACTTCAACCATGGCTTTGTCCCATGCAGTCAACCCGGCAGTAACATAGTCAACATCCTGTAGCTCAGCAAAGTCACCTGACCAGAAACCCATCTGCTTAAGTCCGTAAAGCCCACCGCCGATAATTAGCAGTAGAAGGAAGAGCATAGTGAGGATGCTGCGTACTGGCCCACCTTTTTTCTTGGTTTTCTTGCCTCTTTTTATCCCGCGACCTTTTGCGCCACTTTTTTGCGGGCCTTTCACCGAAGCGGGTCGGGCGTCATCCATACTCGGCATCGCTGGCTCAACATTGATCTGAGGCGCTTCAACTTCGAGCGGCGCGGTCTCTTCATCCTCGGACATTTCAAGACTGCTGAAGTCGAGGTTGTCGTCACTTTGCTCGCTTTCACCAAAGCCGAAGCTGTCATCATCGTCTGCTGTATCATCTGAACCGCTGCCGTCCCAATCGAAGTCGTCAGCATCGCCGGTTGCTGCCGGCGCATCATCAAACGAAAATTCGTCCTGCGCGCCTTCGCCTACCGGCTCATCAACACCGAGGTCAGCATCATCACTTGTGCTGTCGCCGCCGAATGAAAAGGCGCTCTCCTCTGCGTCAGCAGGCTCGCTGGTTTCCGGATCGTCAAAAGAGAAGTCCTCGGACGAGCCAGCATCAACACTTTCGTTACTAATGAGGGAGGTGTCGTCAGGAATTGATGTTTCTTCATCATCGCCAAAAGAAAAATCGGAGCTGGATACGTCTGATGAGGACTCATCCGATGTACCGGCAGCCTCTTCGGATTCATCACTGTTCAGACTTCCCCAGTCAACATCATCGAGGCCTGCGCTTGGTTCTTCGCTGCTTCCCTGCTCTGTATCTGTAGAAAAAGAGGTGTTCAAGTCATTAAAATCACCACCAGACGATTCAGAATCGGTCGCGGCTTCAACTTGTGTTTCCTCGGTGGCCGCTTGCTCTTCTTCAGGCGGTAAAACAGTAAAAACTTCTTTGCACTTTGAACAACGAACCTTGACGCCACCTGCCTTGACTTTGTCGTCAGCAATTTTAAATCTGGTGTCGCAAGATGAACATTGTATAACCATATTGACTTCTCCCCCTGACTTAATCAGGCGTTTTCAACAAGATAAATTTCAGAGAGGTTACGGTAGCGTTCATCCAGATCGAGTCCGTAGCCAATAATGAAGCCATCCTCCATGGTAAATCCGATGTATTCGGCTTCAAACTCAACTTCCCGTCTTCCTCTTTTATCAATAAGCGTACAAACTTTAAGTGATTTTGGGTTGCGCTGCTCTAAGCGATGGTAAAGGGTCTCGATAGTGAGGCCGCTGTCAATGATGTCCTCGACAATAATGACATTTTTGTTTTTGAGTGACATCTCAACATCTTTGCGTATTTCGACAATCCCTGAAGATTGCGTTTCTGAACCGTAGCTTGCCAGGCGAACAAAATCGACAACTAGTGGTGTCGAGATTTCCCGGACCAGATCAGCAAAGAACAGAAAGGAGCCTTTAAGAACACAAATCAGCAGGACATCTTCACCAGAAAAGTCGCTACTTATCTCATCAGCCAGACGTTTGACCTGAGTAGCGATAGTGTCCCGAGAGTGAAGAATTTTCAGCTGCGATTCAAACATCCGGTCTGTTACCTTTCCGTAAGGGTCCTTAAACGAATATTCTATAGCAAAGTAAAGAGCTTATGTCAATTTCTTCATGGCAAATAGCTCCCGGTTTTTCCGGTTTTGTGTTACTCTTAATGAACAAAAGTTGTTGTGAAATTTTTCAATCGGGGTCCGTCCCGTAAAGGAACCATAGAAAATGTTGAAGCGTTTGATTTTACTCCTAATGCCCATGATGTTTATATCGGTAGCCGGATTGGCCGAACCGCTGCCCCGAATTGCGGCGGAACAGCCGATTTTTGATTTTGGTGAGGTTATGCAGGGGCGGTCAGTGGAACATACCTTTGTTTTTAAAAATATTGGTGATGCCGAGCTTGTTGTTGATCGGGTCAAGAGCACCTGCGGTTGTACCGGGGTTCTACTCTCGAATAAAAACATCCCTCCAGGAAGCAAAGGGACAGTCAAGGCAACGTTCAACTCCAGCCGTTTTAGAGGGGCGGTTAAAAAGAATATACTCCTCTACAGCAACGATCCGAGTGGTCAGCCTATAACTTTTACAGTACAAGGCGTGGTCAAGATTCCCCTTGCGGCGAATCCGGCTAGTCTCTCGTTTGGCGAGGTGCTGATTGGCCAATCCAAGACAATTTCTGCTGTGCTGACCAACGGGTCGGACCAGTCGCTCAACTTGACCAATTTACGGACATCAAATACTGCTTTTCGGGCAGAAGTCGCTTCACGCAGCCTGGAGAGTGGTGCAACAACTGAATTACGTGTGATTGCTACGCCGGATGCAAAAACTGCAAACCTTGGCGGTGCGGTGTTGATCCGTCTGGATCAGCCGGGACTCGCTGAGATCAGAATCCCTGTATCCGGCAGCGTTGTTGCAATGCCCCCGGAAAAATAGTCGCTACTTTTGTTTTCCTCCCAACTACATCAAGCTGACTTGCGTCAGACATATACCACGTTATACTAAGATCGTTGGCCTGATCCATATATCTGCAAACGGCCTGGTTTCAGCTTTGTTCAGCAGTCTCCTGGGCACAGTTTTTCGGTACACACTGCTTTTATCAATGTGGCTCGCACGGAACATGTGGGCTATTAATCGAGGGAGCTTTATGAATGATCTTAATGTCAGTGAGTCGCAACGGCGGAAATTTCTTGCCGTTATGCTCGGTCTGGTCGGCACCGCAATAGCCGGTGTTTCAGCGTGGCCGGTACTCCGCTACCTGTCTCCAGGCGGTGCCGCTAAGGGTGCTGGTAAGGTGCGGGTTGATAAAGCGCAATTGTCGTCTGGCGGTGCACACCTGTTCAGCTTCAATGGGCGTCCGGCGGTATTGCTGCAAAAGTCGCCGGGTGAGTTTGTCGCCATGTCGGCTGTTTGCACCCATCTCGGTTGCATTGTGAAGTGGGTTGAAGCCGATCAGGAACTGCTCTGTCCCTGTCACGGCGGGCGGTTTTCTACTGATGGCGCTGTACTTGGTGGGCCGCCACCGGCACCGCTTGAACTCTATCCGGTCAGTCTGCAGGATGACCAGATCCTGATCGGTTAGGAGCTGCTATGAAACTGCTACAATCTCTTGTCGACTGGGTTGACGTTCGTCTTGGTGTACGACAGATCTGGACCGAGAACACTTCCGCTTACCTGGTGCCGCGTAACATAAATAAATGGTATTCACTCGGTACGGTGTTGCTGGTGCTGTTCGGGCTACAGTTTGCAACCGGCATCCTGCTGTTGATTCACTATGTGCCTGACACTGAAAAAGCCTTTGCCAGTGTTGAACGGATCGTCAACGTCGTGCCGTTCGGCTGGTTGGTCCGTAACCTGCACGCGGTCTGTTCAAACCTGATCGTTGTCGTGTTGTTGCTGCATATGTTTTCAGTGCTGTTTATGGGGTCGTACAAAAGACCGCGTGAGCTGACCTGGCTCTCTGGCTTTATTTTATTTAATCTCGGTCTGGCTCTCTGCCTGACCGGTTATCTGTTGCCCTGGAGTCAACTTTCATTCTGGGCAACCACCGTAGCGACCGATGCTGCCGGAGCAATACCGATCATCGGCAGCCAATTGGTTGAGTTTATGCGCGGTTCACCATCGGTCGGAGCGCAGACTCTCGGTCGGTTCTTTGCCTTGCACGTGGTGGTGCTGCCGTTCGGGCTGGCTGGCCTGATCGGCTTTCATCTGTTCTGTGTCCGGCGTAACGGTATCTCGACCCCACCGTTTGGCGAGGATGCTCGTCCGGCACGGGTCGGTTCATCATTCGAGCATGAAAAGAGCCCTGGTGGCATTCCGTTTTTCCCGCAGTATACCCTCGAAGAGATGGGGGTCGTCTGCTTCTTCCTGGCTTTGTTGCTGTTTGTCACTTTCTTTGCACCGCAGCTGTTTATGCCACCTTCGGCGCTGGTGCCGGCGGATCCATTCACTACGCCTGATCATATAAAGCCGGAGTGGTACTTCCTCTGGGCTTACCAGACACTTAAAATCTTCCCGAGTAAACTCGTGGGTCTGGCGGTTCAGGTCGCTTTGATGACCTTCATCGCCCTGTTGCCATTTATCGATCGGGGCGAAGAGCGCAGACCTGGCAAGCGACCGATTTTTGTAACCATCTATGTGCTCGGGTTACTGGTTATGATCGGCATTTCGGTATGGGGGCATTATTCATGATGAGAGCGACTATGCGTTTCGTTATTCTTATCGGGCTCGGTCTTTTTGTCATTGCTGTCGGGTTTTCCGCCGCGGCGGATGAGAGCGTCTGTCTGCAATGTCATGCCGGTATGGACGGCTACCTGGCGGAGCCGGTCGGGTTATGGAAAACCAGTGTCCATGCCGAAAACGGTGTCAGCTGTCATGATTGTCACGGAGGTGATCCGACCGATTTTGAATTAGCCATGAGTCCGGAGAGTGGCTTTATCGGCGTGCCTGATTATACAGAGGTACCGAAATTTTGCGGGAGCTGTCACATTGGTGTGAAGGAAGATTACGATGCCAGTGCCCATGGTATGGCTCTAGAGAGCGGTGGGGCACAGTGTGTAATGTGCCACGGCAACCACGCGGTCAAACGCGCAGATCTGACCCTGATCAATGAAGAGAGCTGCAGTCGTTGTCATGAGTATGATCGTGCGGCTGAGATTCGCACTGCTCTGGCAGAGATCGATACGACAATCAGCGGTCTCGATCAAGAGATCGCCAGTCTCTTCCGGGTTGGCATCTCAACGCGTGATATGTCCGGTGAACTGTTTGCCGTGCGTAATGACTTCCATCGACTATTCCATAATGTCGATGTTGAGGCGGTCAAGGCACAAAGTGCTTCTTTTATGGAAAAACTCGGCAAAATAGACAGCCAGGTTGAATCGATTAACAATGATCTGGGGCAGCGCAAGCTGGTCGGCGGAGTTGTTATTGTCCTGTTGGTTATCGCGGGGATTCTGCTGCTCCTGCTCCGGCATACTTTTCCATTGAGCAAAGAGCCTTAAGTGGGAATATGAACGGTGACGTTGCGGATATTCAGTTGCATTTGATTTCGGGATACTGTATATATCTCCACCTCATGCGCGATTAGCTCAGCTGGATAGAGCGCTGCCCTCCGAAGGCAGAGGTCACAGATTCGAATTCTGTATCGCGCACCAA
>JAUVAJ010000352.1 GCA_030591795.1 Desulfuromonadales bacterium
CCAGCCTGAATTAAAGGGCATCATCTCCGGTCTCTCCGGTACGAATCCGGACAACCTCATCAACCTGGGTAACAAATATCTTGCCATCACCAATCCGGCCGGTGCGTGCAGACTCGGCGATCACTTCGACCACCCGGGCGGCCATATCGTCAGCAACAATAATTTCCATCTTGATTTTAGGAATAAAATCAACAACATACTCAGCTCCGCGGTAAAGTTCGGTGTGGCCTTTCTGCCGACCAAAACCTTTCACCTCACTAACCGTGATCCCCTGGATACCAATCTCGTTCAACGCTTCCTTGACCTCATCCAGCTTGAACGGTTTGATAATTGCTTCAACCTTGCGCATGCCTCTACCTCCATAAATCTTCACCGGTTTATTTGCCCAGCGTTTTTCAAAATAAACGCTAAATATACTCTGTTCATCATCAAAGAGCAAGTACCCTGCCAAAACAATTCAGACGAGCAAAAGTGGTCACAACTATTTGAAATTTAAAACAAAAAACATCTAAAACAAAACTAGTAAAATGGCGGATAAGCCGGTGACTGCCTAAAAAAAAGTCAGCAGCAGCCTGGTTTGCATAAAAATAAGACAAACAGTCAGTTTCAGCGCAATCCGGATACGATCAATCACATGCAATAAAGGATTGTTGAGAGGCGCTGACAATATGACAAGTCTAAAGACTTTTGATCTTTTCGGTCAGCGCAGGGACTAACTCTTTGAGGTCGGCTACTAGCAAGACGTCGGCCACTTCACTGATCGGGGCGTCCTTGTCGGTATTAATAGCCACGATAAATTCTGATTTTTTCATTCCTGCCAGATGCTGGATCGCACCGGAGATGCCGCAGGCCACATACAGTTTAGGTGAGACAGTCTGGCCGGTGGTTCCGATCTGACGGCTATGTTCGGCCCATTCGGAATCAATCACAGGGCGACTGGCGCCGTACTCTCCACCGAGAACGCTTGCCAGCTGCGCAATCATATCAATATTTTCAGGTTTACCGATGCCACGGCCAGCACTGACAATCACCTCCGCCTTGGTCAAATCGACCTCCCCCTCTTCAGCTTCTTCATAACCACAGAACTCCACCTGTGCGGCAGCGTCCGTATCAATTCTCACAACGGTCGGACTGCCGCTCGGCTCATTCTCCAGGTTGAAAGCACCCCCTTGAAGAGTAAGTACCACTTGACCGGTTTTCGCCTTAACGTCGCGCCTCAACTTGGCATTACAAACCGGGGCGACCGGAACACCATTAATAAAGTCGACAACTTCAGAGACATGCGCAGCATTCAGCGCCAGAGAAACACTCGGGGCCAGGTCCCAACCGTAAGAGCTGTGGGGAAAAACCACCATGTCGGGTTGTTCTTTGGCGACAACATCAAGCAACAGTTGTTTGTGCACAGCCGGGTTGAATTCTCTATATTTGCCGGAATCAGCCAAGTACAGTGTGCCATTGTAGGCAGGCAGAGCATTCTCTGAGCCAACCAGAAACATGGCGCTTTCATTAGCATATTTTTCCGCAAAGGCGACCAGCTCATAAATATTATTGAGCAGCACGCCTTCTCTATATTCTGCAACGAGTAATACTTTCATTGTTTCCTCCTACGACAACACTGCGGTTTTGTCTTTGAGGATCTTGATTAACTGATCTGTCAGATCACCAATATCACCTTCCAGGACCAGACCACCGCCTTTCTTCTCCAGGAAATACATCTTAGCGGTCTCCTGCTTGCCTTCAACTTTGAGAAGCTTATCAACTGTAATCGACAAAATTTCCTTTTTCTTTGCCTTCATGATGTTCGGTAATGTTGGATAGCGCGGCGTATTCAAACCAAGTTGACAAGTAACCAACGCCGGAGCCGTAGTTTTTATGATCGACTTGATACCGCCTTCAAGCTCGCGCTTTGCAGTAATCTGACCACCGTCATAAACAAAATCAACAATAGTTGTAATGCTCGGCAGACCAAGTATCTCTGCCACCAGAACCCCGACTTGCGCGGAGCCACGATCCTGAGATTGCATCCCGGTAAAAATCAGGCCAAATTCTTTATCTCTTGCAAACTCGGCAATCACCGAGGCAATTTCATAGGGGTCTTTTTTAAAAAAGTCGTCATCAGCAATATGCACACCACGATCACAGCCCATAGCCAGAGCCTTCTTAATCATCTCCTTGACCCGGTCCGGGCCGATGGAGAGAACTGTCAGATCTGATTCGCTGATCTGTTCCTTGAGTTGCACGGCTTGTTCAACTGCATATTCGTCATACTCATTCATTCTCCAAGCGAGATCAGCATTGTCGTACCAGTTACCTTCGCTATTGAGCTTGAACTTCGATTCCATGTCTGGAACCTGCTTGATACATACGAGAATATTCATTAATTATTCTCCTGAAATTTTGATTTGCCAAATTATGTTTAAAAAACCTCAGAGATTAGATGGCCATTGGGGAAAAGCTGAAAAAGATTTGAAGGAGTATCAAATTTTTCACGATTACTCTCCGAGGCAAACTAAGCCAATCGCTCCGCCAGAATTTCAGCTATATCTTTTGTATTCAATTTATCCTCGACATCCGCACC
>JAUVAJ010000086.1 GCA_030591795.1 Desulfuromonadales bacterium
ACTTCTCCCCACTTGCCATATTTGACGCCGGCTTGTTTGAGGAACGCAACCTTGTCTTGGTCGAAGCCGAGGGCCATGATCACAACATCGGCCGGTACACAATGTTCGCTACCCTTGATTTTAGTGATCTGGCGTCGTCCATCCTCGCCCGGTTCGCCGAGCTCGGTTTTTAACAGTTCGACGCCGACCAGTTCGCCATGCTTGTTGACATCAATCGCCTGCGGGGATTCGTGGAACATGAAGACGACCCCTTCTTCCACCGCATTGTGATACTCCTTGCGGCTGCCAGGCATGTTCGTTTCATCGCGGCGGTAGAGGCAAGTCACACTCTCCGCTCCTTCACGCACCGCGGTACGCACGCAGTCCATGGCAGTATCACCACCACCGATCACCGCCACCCGTTTGCCGAGTACGCTGAATGATGCATCCCATGCCTGGCCAAACAGTCGGCGTTGATTGTTGGTCAGGAAATTCATCGCCATATAGACGTTTTTGTGATCTTCATGCGGAATGCCGGATGATTTGCCGCTCGTAGCGCCGAGACCGAGGAAGACAGCAGCATATTTATCAGTCAGTACTGACATGCTGATGCTTTCACCAACTGCGCTGTTGAGGTGCAGGGTCAGCCCGGCTTGTTTGAGGATGGCAAAACGCCGACGGACGATATCCTTGCTCAGTTTGAAGCCGGGGATGCCGTAGGTCAGCAGACCACCCGGCAACTCGGCCCGCTCAAACATATCGACCCCGATACCGGCCCGCAGCAAGAAGTGCGCGCAGCTCATGCCGGCCGGGCCGGAGCCGACCACCGCCACTATCTCTTTACGGGTGATGCCGGGGAAGGGGAGGCGATGACCGGCCTTGAACGCCAGATCGGTAATCGACGCTTCGATCGGGCCAATACTGATCGCACCGTACCCATCGTCGAGCGTGCAGGCCCCCTCACAGAGGCGGTTGTGCGGGCAGACCCGGCCAAGGATCTCCGGGAATGGCGATGACTCATTCGAGAGCAGAAACGCCTTCTCCAGATCCTTCTCGGCGATCGCCTCAAGCCACTGCGGAATATGGTTGCCGAGCGGGCAACCGATGGACGTGCAGAACGGATCGCCACACTGAACACAACGCTCCGCCTGTCGGGCCACCGCGCGCTTGTTGAAGAAACGGTAGATTTCATCAAATGAGCGCAGACGCTTGCTAACATCCTCTTTATCTGGGTCTAACCGGTGAGTTTCAATAAATCCCTGCATATCTTTTCCTTACGGCGTCCATCAACCGCACATCTACCGCGTTACTCCTCGATCTCCATCCTCGATGTGGCTACCGCCACACCTGCGGTGTAGATCTTCGTCACGCCTTGTATCTGCACGATTGCTGAACGCCTTTACTGTTTGTGCTTAATACAAAATGTTTTTATTTTTGTTTAAACAACAAAAAATCAGATTTCTCTCTGTAGTTCGAAATGACAAAGCCTTTCACTCCAGTAACCATAAGCCGAGAGGGCTCCTAACGAGTCCGGACCAATTAACTATTTGTTGTTAAAACCTACCCTACTCCAAAGATCGAGATACTCACCTATCGTGTTCCTTACTTTTTGTTGGCGTAAAGGAGACCGCCAGACTATACATGAGCCTGCTGCAAACCCGGTCCTTTGGTCCATATTTCAGCTCTTTTTTGCCCCATAGCTATGGCTATGCGCCTGCAAACGAGCTGAAATCTGACCTCAAACGCCCAGCTTTTCGCTTAGGCCCGTATACTCCGACTGTCTCCTAAACAAAAAGTAAGGCGTCTGGCGGGACGCGACCCGCCGGTCTTGCTTGGTTTAGAAATATTGATCCCTCAACAACCACTCAGTCTCCTTCTTTCGGATTAAGCGGCGCCTGCATATTCTTCGAAGTAACCATCCAGAAATTAGCCAGCTCCTCACGGAAATGATCGAGGATTTGGCGGGCCCGTTTACTCCGGGTCCGGTTGTGATAACTGATCAGAATTTTCTTTAGATAAAGTTTCGCTTCACTGTCTTCATCGACATCGATCCGTCGTGCCTCGACCAGCTCGCGGTTGAGGTTGTCCATAAAGGTGCGGCTCTTGTCGTAGATGAACGCTGCACCGCCGGTCATGCCGGCGCCGAAGTTCTGGCCGGTTTTGCCGAGAATAACGACCGTGCCGCCGGTCATGTATTCGCAGGCGTTATCACCGGTCCCTTCAACCACGGCCAGCGCGCCGGAGTTGCGTACCGCGAAGCGCTCGCCGGCAAGGCCGGAGGCAAACAGCTTGCCGCCGGTTGCACCGTACAGGCAGGTGTTGCCGATGGCGGCCGTCCCTTCCTGGTAGACGGTAGGGGTGACAATAATCCGGCCGTCGCACATCCCCTTGCCGACGTAATCGTTGGCTACACCATCGAGGAACAGGTTGACGCCGTGGATCAGAAACGCCCCGAGCGACTGCCCGGCCACACCCTTCAGTCGGATGGTGATCGCTTCCTTCGGCAATCCCGCATCACCATAAAACTTGGCAATCTCACCACTGAGCAGGGCACCGAAGGAACGGTTGAGGTTGCTGATCTCGTATTCGAGGATGATCTCTTCCTGCGGGTTCTTGATCACCGGATAGATTTCCTGCAGAATCTTTTTTTCGAAGGCGTTGTCGTCAAACGGTTCGTTGCGGCGTTGCCAGGTGTCGACCCCGTCAAAGGTCCGCAGCAGAGTTGAAAAATCGAATTTTTGTGCCTTGTCGCTGGCGCTTGACTTGAGCAGATCGGCCCGGCCGATCAATTCATCAAGGGATTTGTAGCCAAGCTCGGCGAGAATTTCCCGGACATCTTCGGCGACGTTGGTCATGTAGCTGACGACCTTGTCTACGGTGCCGACATAGTGGGCGCGCAGGTTCGGGTCCTGAGTGGCGACACCGACGGTACAGCGGTTCAGATGACAGATGCGCAACAGCTTGCAGCCGAGCATGACCAGTAACGGCGTGCCGAAGCCGTAGAATTCAGCCCCCATCAGCGCCGCCTTGACCACGTCGCGGCCGACCTTGAGGCCGCCGTCGGTTTGCAACTGCACCAGCTCGCGCAGGTTGTTGGCTTTCAGGCTCTGGTGGGCATCGGTCAGGCCGAGTTCCCACGGGTTGCCAGCAAATTTTATGGAGGTCTGTGGCGCGGCGCCGGTGCCGCCATCGGCCCCGGAGATGATGATCCGGTCCGCATAGGTTTTGGCCACCCCGGCGGCGATGGTGCCGACGCCTTCGGAAGAGACCAGTTTGACGCTGATCCGTGCATCCGGATTGACCTGCTTGAGATCGAAGACCAGCTGGGCCAGGTCTTCGATCGAATAGATGTCGTGATGCGGCGGCGGCGAGATCAGGGTGACGCCCGGTACCGTAAAGCGGAGCGAGGCGATCAACGGCGTAACTTTTTCGCCCGGCAGCTGCCCGCCTTCACCAGGTTTGGCCCCCTGGGCGACCTTGATCTGGATCTCCTCGGCGCTACGCAGGTAAGCCGGTGTGACGCCGAAGCGTCCCGAAGCGACCTGCTTGATCTTGCTGTTCTGCGGCGATTTCAGTCGTTCTGGTGATTCGCCCCCCTCACCACTGTTGGAGCAACCGCCGAGTCGACGCATCGCCTCGGCCAAAGCTTCGTGGGCCTCGGGTGAGATTGAGCCGAGCGACATGGCGGCGGAGTCAAAGCGCCGGGTAATCTCTGCGATCGGTTCAACCTTGTCGATGGATATCGGTTTGCGATCACTCTTGAACTCGAGGAAATCGCGGATGAACTGCTCGCCACGGCCGTCAATCAGGCTACGGAATTTCAGATAATCATCGCGCTGCAGGGTCTCTGCAAACTGGTGCATGGTGGTGATCACCTTTGAACTGAAATCGTGATATTCGCCATCCGGGTTGTCGCGAAAGCTGCTGCCGACTTCGACCGGGTAGAAAGGCAGCATGTGGTTGTTGACAAAGACCTTGCGGTGCACCTTTTCGATCCGCTGTGCGATGTCGGCAAAGCTTATCCCCGGAAGCATCGCCGGTGAGGCCGGGAAGCAGCGGGAGACAATCTCCTCGCTGAGTCCGATGATGTCAAACAGCGCCGCATTGCGGTAACTGGAGACGGTGCTGATGCCCATTTTTGACATCACTTTAAGCAACCCCTTGGTCAGTGAATCGAAAACATTGTTCAGGCCGAGGCGGGTCTCCCGGGCGGTCGCCTGGGCTTTTTCCAGCATCTCCAGCGCGGTAGTGTAGAGCAGCCACGGATAGATGGCGATAGCGCCATAACCGATCAGGACCGCCGCGGCATGGGCGTCAATCACTTCGCCGGTAATAGCGACCAAAGAGGCAAGGTGGCGCAGTTTTTCTGTCAGCAGACGCCGGTTCAGGTAGCCGATCGCCATTGCCATTGGAATAAGTCGGGTCTCGGCATTCAGACCACGATCATCGAGCAGGATGACCCGTGCGCCATCATCTCGAACTGCCGCCACAACCCGGTCGCCGAGTAGTTCAAGGCTGGTCTTGAGGTCGGCGTGAAAACCGGTTTCAAAGGTAGCGTGTTTATAACATTCTTCGTAGCGGGGCATCACCGGGTCGCCGAAGGTGAGCAGGGCATCAAAAATATCGCGGGACAGAATCGGTGAAACATTCTTCAGCCGCCGACCACGGTCGGGAGTTTCAATCAGCGGGTTACCGATTTCGCCGATACCAATGGTGGTCGACATCACCATCTTTTCACGATAGGGGTCGATCGGTGGATTTGTGACCTGGGCAAACTTTTGCCGGAAGAAATCAGTGAAATTGCGCTGGGCCTCAGAAAATGCCGCGAGCGGGGTGTCGTTACCCATGGAACCGGTCGGTTCGCGACCATCGCGTAGCATTGGCTTGATTACCTGTTCAATTGTTTCATTGGTTATATTGTGGTAGCGCTGTTTGCTCGGCAGATTCTCAGCGTGATAGTCGTCGAGCTGTTCAAACTGTTGCTCAATAAATTCCTGCAGGTAGTAGGTTCGGTCGGTCAGCCAGTTACTGTACGGGTTAGACGCCATCAGGTAATTATCAATGTCAGTTGTTTTGAATATTGTTCCCTGCTGCAGGTCAGCAGCGATCATCTCACCGCTCTGCAGCCGGCCCCGTTCGCGAATCATCTCCGGCGGGGTGCCGAGCACGCCATACTCACTGGTCAGCAGCAGCCGATCATCTTTGGTGATGACATATTTTGCTGGACGCAGGCCGTTGCGGTCGAGCAGGCAGGCGACGTAACGACCGTTGGTCATGCTGACTGCCGCCGGACCGTCCCACGGTTCCCAGGCGGCCGACATGTATTCGTAGAAGGAACGGAGGCTGGCGGTCATGTTGGCGACATTGTGCCGGGCCGGCGGGATCAGCATGCGCGCCGCCTTGAAGAAGTCAACCCCGTTAACCAGCAGAAATTCAAACATATTGTCGAGGCTGGCGCTGTCGCTTGCGCCCGGTTGCAAGATCGGCAGCAAGCGTTGCATCTCTTCATCGGAGAAGATGTTGCTTTTCATGGCAGCCGCTTTGGCCAGAGAGTTAAACCGGTTACCGCGAATCGAGTTGATCTCGCCGTTGTGGGCCACTTTGCGAAACGGTTGCGCCAGGCGCCATTGCGGCAAAGTGTTGGTTGAAAAAAATGCTGGTGAAACAGGACAAAGCGGGTCTTGAATTCGCTGTCGGCCAGGTCCGGGTAAAGCTGCCGCAGGTAATTCGGCATCACCAGCCCCTTATATGAAATAAGCGTGCGCGAGAGGTTGGAAATGTAGAACTCCTGATCGTCTTCCAGGGCATGTTCGACTTCACGCCGGGTCAGGTAGAGCAGGGCGTCGAAGCGTTTGGTAGCTATAAGCTCACGCGGAGCGACAAACGCCTGGACAATAACCGGCAACCGTTCTCGGGCGTAAGCGCCCAGTGCCTCGAGGTTCAGTGGCACCTCGCGAAAGAGAACCACCTGCATATCATTCTTTTCGCAGGTCGCGGCAAACAGTTCCTTTTGTTTCTTTGCATCGGACAGAAACAGGGTGCCAACGGCAAAGTGTCCCGGCAGGGAGACCCCTTTCTTTTCGGCGGTCTGGCGCATGAAACTGTCCGGCATCGCACAGAGGAGACCGCAGCCATCACCGGTTTTACCGTCGGCGGCAATAGCGCCACGGTGCATCATGCGGCTCAAGGCGCGAACCGCATCTTCAAGCAGTTGATGTGACGGCTGGTTACGCAGGCTGGCCAGCAGGCCGAAGCCGCAGTTGTCGCGAAATTGTTCAGCGGGATTCTCAAACGATTTCATATCTGATATCTTTCGTTTTTCGGTGTGATTACGAAAGTTTACTTGATGATTGTAGAGAAATAAAGCGGGCTGACGAAAATAATCAGGAATGATGCTGATTTGCGCTGAAAAGATGTGTTTCGACATACATAGATAGGGGGAATAGTGTTTGTTGCTGATTGACTGAAATAGGATTAGATACTTATTGATATTTTTTTGTAGGTAAGATTAAAAAGGCCCGAGCTGTTTCCAGTCGGGCCTTTTTCTGTTTTATTTGTTTATGCGAAACTTACGCTTAGAGTTCAAATTCCTCAGCATCATCGTAGGGGGATGTTCTTCGTCCGAGCACGGCAATGATTTTCCCGACAATGAAACCGGCGACAATAGCGACGAGGATCGTAATCCCGATACCGGCCAACTGGCCCCCTTTGTTGATGCCATCGACAATGAAAATTGCGGCGAGACCGCCAAGGAGGCCGGGCATGCCGTGCAGGTTCATGACGCCACAAGTGTCGATCCCCTTGAGGAGTTTTTCGATTTTACCCTGCAGTACGGCAAAGCCATAGGTTGATAGCACACCGGCGACGATGCCGATGAAGAAGGCTTGCGGGAAACTTGCGATATCGCAGGTGGAACCGATAGCGACACCGCCGGCCAGAGCGGCATTGGCAATATCTGCGGCGGCGATTTTGCCGCGTAGTGCTACTGACGCAAAGTAGGTGGCGATAGTTGCGCCGGAAAGGGCCAGGATCACATTGATTGCGGTGTGTGGTACAAGCTCTGGAGCGACCAACGCCGCGCAAAAACTTGGCCAGAACAGCCAGAGAATCATACTGCCGAGCAAGGAGAATCTATCGCTGGTCGCGTCTGCTTCAATCTCAATCTCAATTTCTTCTTTGGTGGTCATGGTCATGATCACCCCGAGCCCGAAGATAGCACCGAAAGCATGAATAAC
>JAUVAJ010000312.1 GCA_030591795.1 Desulfuromonadales bacterium
CCGCACTTCAACCCGGTCAACTGTCTGACCAACAATCAACTTGCGCAGGCCGCTACAGACCGTTTCAACTTCTGGAAGTTCAGGCATCTCAGTAGACCACGGCTTCGGGGTGAGCAGAGAACTGCTTAAGATCGAGCGCCGACGGATCGGCCGGCAAAGCCGCGATCGGCAGGCGGGCACAATGCAGAAAGCGCCAGCCAAGCACAGAACGCCGCAGCTCAGCTACCTCAGCAAAAGCTTCAGGTTTTCCCTGAACTATTATAGCGGCACTACATAATACATAGGCATTTTTCACAGAGACCTGCTCTGCTAATACGGTAAAAGAATCGACCGTAATTTGTCCGGACAGGTTCTCCCCGGCAAACAGAAGATACTCTTTCAAGCTCGTAAATGAACGGCGCAAAGTCGACAGACGGTGCGAAGAGTGATAAATAGCAGCAAAGTCGCCTGCCGACTGTGCTTCAAAACGCAAGGTCATTAATTGACCCGGAGTCAGGTCATTCGGCACGCAGGTCATTTATCGCCACCCTGACCACGCATTCGCGGATCAAACGCATCACGCACTCCCTCACCGAGCAGATTGTAACCGAGCACCGTCAACAGTATCGCCATACCGGGGAAAAACGAAAGCCACCAGGCGGTGCCGAGGGTCTGTTTGCCGGCCATCAACATATTACCCCAGGAAGGGGTTGGCGGCTGCACGCCGATACCAAGAAACGACAACGCGCTCTCGGTCAGAATCGCCCCGGCCACCCCGAGGGTCGCAGAGACCAGCACCGGGGAGAGCGCATTCGGCAGAATATGCCGAAAAATAATACGAATGTCCCGCCCACCGATCGCCTTAGCCGCCATCACAAAATCCCGCTCCCGCAGCGAGAGGAATTCGGCCCGTACCAGCCGCGCGACACCCATCCAGCTGGTCAGTCCGATAATGATCATAATGTTCCAGATCGAAGGCTCAAGAAAAGCGATAACCGCCAGAATCAGGAAGAACGACGGGAAACAGAGCATCAGGTCAACAAACCGCATAATTATTGCATCCGCCCAGCGCCCGTAATAGCCTGCCAGAGCCCCGAGCACGATCCCGATGACCGTTGATATCCCGACAGCAACAAAACCGACCAGCAGTGAGATACGCGCCGCAAACAGTATCCTGGTCAGCACATCCCGACCAAGATCATCCGTTCCGAGCAAATGACTGAAGCTCGGCGACTGCAACCGCTCAGGAATATTGATCGCCCCCGGATCACCACCTAGAACTGGCGCAAACAGCGCCAGCAGGAACATGAACAGTACAATCATCAGCCCCGAAAAAGCCAAACGGTTGTTGCGTACCTGCTGTGTGATGTCATGTATGAATCTATTTTTCATAAAACCATCTGTAATCATAGAAAACAAAAGAACCAATAGGACGCCCTCCGTCGCGTAGCTATGGCGGACAGGCTGATCAAATCTGATTAACGCTGATTTAATGCAAAAGATTCAAACCAAACCTGATATTCATGTAAAGACTTTAAACCCAAGCGCCTAGCTTTTCGCCTTATAGCTCTAAATCATGCCCTTTCAGCGTTCATCAGCATGTCCGCCAAAGCCGCGCGACGGAGGGCGTCCAATATATGCTTTTGATTTTGCTTACAAAAAAAGCGGCGCATAAGCACCGCTTGAGTATACCCAAACTATTAACTGAATACCAGCTATCACCCCTTAAACCGCTCCAGGTCCTTCTTGGAGAGCACATTCTTCTCGACCAGCAGCTTGACCAGCACTTTCAGCTTTTCGTCAGTCGACAGATACTTCACCGCGTCCGCCCCCTTTTTGCGGATCGGGGTTACCTTGGCCAGCTTCTTTGCGCCTGGTGCGTTTGCACCGATTTCATAACAACGCTTGATTGCGGCGATGATTGAGTCCTCAGAAGCGATAGCCGGTTGCACCTGGTGACCGGAGATAAATTTAATTTCATCGAGCGCCGGGATATTGGTCGGATCTGAGGTAGCGATAAACAGCCGCTCGGCCCCCTTAACAACTTTGACCGCAAACGGAATCATCGAGAACTCGAGTGCTTTATCTACCGGTATCAACTGCAGGATTTGAGGTGGGATAGTGAGTTTATCCAGATCAACCCGGGTCAGAGAGAATTGTTCAGCGATAAACTGCAGCAGCGTCTCCTCATCCAGGTAGCCGAGGCGGATCAGTGAGGCACCGAGTCGACCACCGAGTTGACGTTGAAATGACAATGCTGAGTTGAGTTGAAACTCGTGAATTACGCCCGCCTTGATGAGCATTTCACCAATACGCAGTTTTTTATCAACAGCCATTAGACACCCCTGCTGTCGCCTGTTATTTCAATATAACAGGCGACAGTAAATCAGAGCACTCAATCAACCAGCTTGATCACAACCCGACGATTAGCCATCCGGCCAATCTGGGTAGTGTTGTCTGCAATCGGGCTGGTTTCACCGAACCCTTTTGCCGTCAGGCTGGCCTTATTTACGCCGTAATCACGAACCAACACCCAACGGACCGTGTCCGCACGCTTCTGTGACATCCGCTTGTTGGTGGCCACCGAACCGGTATTATCGGTATAACCCTCAACCACCAGCTTCTTACCCGGATGGGCCTTTATAAAATCGGCTGCATGTTGCATCTGCACGTTAAACTTTGCGTCGATTACCGAACTGTTACTGGCAAAAGTGATCTCCAGCTTAAGCTCTGCCATAGCCGCGTAATCTATCTCGCAACCATCAGCATCTACTTTTTTACCGGTTTCAGTATCCGGACATTGATCATCAACATCAAACACACCGTCCTGATCTGTATCAGCCGGGCAGCCACGTTCGTTGACCGGAACTTCAGCCGGAGTATTCGGGCACTTGTCATCAATATCAGCAACACCGTCAGAGTCAGCATCTTCCATTACAACCGCCACAACAACCGGAGCACAACCCTGGGCGTCGACATCAGCACCAGCCAGAGAGTCAGGACATTGATCGACCGCATCAATAACGCCGTCAGCGTCACTATCCTTCGGGCAACCGTTCGCATCGACCGCAACACCGGCCGGGGTGCCGGAGCATTGATCAACCGAGTTGATGACGCC
>JAUVAJ010000154.1 GCA_030591795.1 Desulfuromonadales bacterium
ATAGTCAACATGATCTGGAAACGCGAAAGTTCCTGTTAATTCAACCCCTGCCTCACGTAAACCAGAAAAGAAAGCCTCAGGTTCGGCGATACCAGCAAAAGCGAACACCTTCTTGTTTCGTAAAGCGTCGAAATCCAGGGTACCACCATCAAGTCTGTTTGCGGCAGTAGCCAACTCATGCCGGCATTTCAAGGTCGAGATCGGCAGTAGTATGTCATCGGGACAATTAACTTCACAGCGCGTTAGAATAGCCAGATCAGCGCGTCGGATAGAACTGAATGGCTCGCGGAGAATACCGGCTGGCAACATATGACCGTTTCCTGTCGGATGGCGTCCGTCGAGCAAAACAATATCCAGATCTCGCGCAACAGAGCGATGCTGAAAGGCATCATCCAGTACGACACAGTCAATCTGACAATGCTTTATCAACAACCTGATGCCGTCGATTCTCTTCGGCGCAATCGCCACCGGAACTCCAGGATTGCGTCGCGCCAGAAGAACCGGTTCATCTCCGGCCTGACCTGCATCAAGTAACCGGGTTAATCCATCAGAAACCAGCGCTGCAGCGCCTTTGAAGTCACCACCATAACCGCGACTGACAATTCCGACTTTACGGTCGTTACCAGCCAGATATTTAACAAGATAGTCGACGACCGGTGTCTTGCCAGTTCCGCCAGCAGCGATATTTCCGACAGAAATAACTGGAATTCCGGAGTCAGCAACCGGGAGCAGGCGCACGTTATAGAGAGTATTTCTTGTCCATATAACCAGACGATAGATCATACTAGCAGGCAAAAAGAATCCGGTAGTAATCATCGTCAGCCAGCCTGACGTCTGCCCGGTCGCATATCTACGAAAAAGAGTCTTTATATCAGACATCTTTTCCCTCAAGGTTTTGTTCCTTGATGGGTGCCAGTACCTGATCAATAATTGCGACAGTCTCTGTTGTCGCTCCGGCATTCTTATCAATCAGGCCAAAGCCAGACAACCCAACACTCTCGCGCAGTGGCGCATGTTGAAAAAGAGATTCAAGACGCTCCATCAACATCGTTGTGTTTTCAACTTTCCAACCACCGCACGATTTTAGAATTAGTTTAGAGATTTCTTTAAAGTTATGCATGTATGGCCCGAATAAAACAGGCTTTTTAAGCAGTGCAGCCTCCAGGATATTATGTCCGCCAACCGGCACAAAACTACCACCGACAAACACTACATCGGAAGCTGCATAAAGCGCCATCATCTCGCCGACCGTATCGACCAACAAGACTTCTCCGTTCTGCAGCACGCTGTCAGCAGGCTTGATCTGGCTCCGCATTCTATAAGAGGTATCAAGCTTGGTCAGCATCTCGCCAACACTGCGAGCGCGTTCCGGGTGACGTGGGACAAGGATCAATAATAAATTATTAAATTGAGGAAGCAATTGATTGTAGACCGATAAAATCAAGTCCTCCTCACCGGCATGGGTGCTACCAGCGACCCAGATCAAGGAATCGGCCGGAAGTAGATATTGAGCCTTGATTTGTTCAACTGATGGTAGTGCAGTCAGGTCGACTTGCATATCAAACTTCAAATTACGGGATATTGAGACCTTTGCAGGCTCTGCACCCAAAACTTTGATGCGGTCTGCGTCTTGGGCCGATTGCATGCAAAAGGCATCAAAATGCTTTAAAAGTCGGCTAAAAATTCCTTTGACACGCAGATATCTGGGGAATGATCGATCTGAAATCCTGCCATTGACCAACACCAGCTTGGCGCCAAGTCGCCGTGTATGGCGAACGAAATTCGGCCATATTTCTGTTTCAACTATAATAACCATGGCCGGCTTGATTTTCTTCAACGATCGACGGACAACCCACGACAGATCGAACGGAAAGAATATGCAAGTATCAACTTCATTGATTTCACAGGCTATAGCATGACCGGTTTCAGTAACATTTGAGATTAGAATCGCCACCTCAGGATGAGTCTTGCGCAAGGCTTTGATTAACGGGATTGCCGCACGCGTCTCCCCGACTGAAACCGCGTGAACCCAAAAAATCTGCTTGCCATCCAGTGCGGCCAGCTTGGCCGGATCATACCAGCCGAAACGTTCACGGATTCCACGACGGGTCTTGCCGTGACGAAGACCCCGTAAAACATAATACGGAATCAGCACCAGAGCAGTGAGTATGAGGGCAAAGTTATATAGCAGATACACCGTGTTCCTCCAGACGGGCTACAGCCCGTTGTGTATTGTCATTCAGAGCTTGCTGCAGTCGGTCACAAAATGAGGAGACCTCTTCCCCGGATTCAAACCATAACGGCGCGCCGTATGTATAAACCGCCCTTGCAAACGGGAATGGTACAAGAAAACGATCCCACGATGCAAAGCGATGGCCACTACTACAGGCAAATGCAATCGGCACCACCGGGCGACCAGTGAGCTTGGCCAACTGACCAACACCCGGCTTGACCTCATGTCGCGGTCCGCGCGGACCATCCGGAGTGAAAACAAGGTCATATGGTGACTTACCCAGCGCAATCATCTGTTTCAACGCTGCCCTGGCTCCACGACTGCTCGACCCTCGTACCGCTTCCTGGCCAAAATACCGCATAACCCGTGCAATCAGCTCACCATCCTTTGAAGCACTGATCAGAAGCTTGGTGCCTGGCCCGTTATAACCCTTAACCATCATTAAAATCTGATCGTGCCATAAAGGGATAATCACCGGTCCCTGTTCTTCCCACATCACCTTGATCTGTTCTTCATCAAGGATCTCAACTCGTAAAGTCGCGTGTAACAGGTGGATGACTCCTGCGGCAATAAACGTCACGACATTCAATAGCAACCAGTCGGTGATACGCTTGATCATTCGTCGTCCTTGAACTGCATATCGTAGAGTTTGCGATACAGACCAGCTTTTGCCAATAATTGATCGTGCGTACCGATTTCACTGATCGCACCGTTCTCCATTACAACTATTCGGTCAGCATTCATGATGGTCGACAATCGGTGGGCAATAACAATTGTCGTGCGCCCCTTCATAAGGTTCTGCATAGCCTCTTGAACGATCGCTTCACTCGCGGTATCCAGAGCGCTGGTCGCCTCATCAAGAATCAGTATTGGAGCATCTTGGCAAATCGCTCTTGCTATACTGATTCTCTGACGCTGACCGCCGGAAATACGCATCCCCCTGTCACCAATAACTGTTTCGTAACCATCAGGAAGCTTTTCAATAAATTCATCTGCATATGCCAAGCGTGCCGCAGCATGAATTTCATCAAACTCGGCTTCTCGGCCATAGCCAATATTCTTGGCGATTGAATCATTAAAAAGGAATGCCTCCTGATCGACCATTGTAATATTCCGGTGCAGACTATCAGCTGACAGGTCACGCAAATCGACGCTGTCAAGGGAAATACTACCGGAATCAGGATCGTAAAACCGGCAAAGCAATCCGGCAAGTGTTGTTTTGCCAGCGCCACTCGGACCAACCAAAGCAACTATTTCTCCTGGTTCTATATGAAGGTCCAGATCTGTTATAGCCAGTTCATTCGGGTCAGACATATAGGAAAACGAAACATGATCAAGATTGAGATCTCCTTTAGCGCGCTCGATGTCAACAGCAGCAGGTTGATTGGTGATTTCCGGAACTAATTTCATGCTATCAAACACACGCTCAGCCGCCCCCATACCCGCCTGGAATACGTTATTAACCTGTGTTAAGCGCTTGACCGGAGCAAACATCATGATAATTGCCGCAACCACTGAAAAAAGTTCACCATGAGTCAGCTCCCCATTGGCAACGCGAATCAACCCGTACCACAAAACTGCGGCGACACCAAGTGAGGTGGTTATTTCAACAATTGCGGTCGACAGAACGTCATAGCTGACACGACGTCGCCAAAGCATAAAATAAGCCCTGTTCTTTGTTCGGAAGTCATCTGCAACCTTCTTTTCAGAACCGAACACTTTAATGACTTTAATTCCGGAATAGGCCTGTTCAAGTGCTATCGTCAGGACCGATATCGCTCCCTGTCCGCGGCGTACAAACTTTTTGATCTTTCGGGCTAACATCTGTGCAGGAACAGCGGATACCGGAAGAACAGTAAATGCAATCAAAGCCAATTTCCAGTCGGTGTAAAAGGCAAAACCGATCAAAACAATTAAGAGAACCCCCTCCTTCAGTGCATTAACCAGCGTCTCGGAGAGCACTTGTGACAAGAAACCTATATCATTGAGAATAATAGATAGCATTGATCCGGAGGACGTGGAGGTGTGATGCCGCATAGACAGTGCTATGGTGTGGTTAAACGCATCGTTACGTAAATCTTGAATTGCCAACTGTCCTGCCGTACGTATGGCGTATACTTGGACATAACGCCCGATAGCCTTAACTACAGCTAATCCTATAACAATGAGTGGAACCAGCTTAATCATTGTATAGTCACCGGCAATTAGCAGATCATCTACGAATGGCTGTACAAGTTTGACCATTGCAGCATCAGTGGCAGCAACGACCAGTGATGCAATCATCGAAACGGCAATTCGCTTCCGGTAAGGTCGCGCGTAGGCAAGAACTTTACGATAAAGACTCGATTTTCGACTTTCAGTCATGCTTTTCCTCAATCATTTCCAACAGAATCCGTGCTACTTTTGCAGAGCATCCTTTATGTCCCATAAGCTGCTGTACATCCGCAAGGCCAGTGCAAATCTTCTGATTATACTCAGGATTATCAAGTATTTGCAACATCTCGGCGCTGATATTTTCCGGTGACGCATCTTCCTGCAATAACTCACGAACAACCTCGCGACCGGCAACAATATTCACTAGCGAGACATGTGGGATTTTCACTACACGGCGCGCAATCGCAGCCGTTACATTTGAGGCACGATACATAACCGCTAAGGGAGTGCCGGTTAAAGCAATCTGCAAGGTCACAGTTCCCGAAACCGCCAATACCGCCGAACATGCAGCGGCAACAGCATAAATGTCATTTTCAACAATCATGACCGGGAGACCGCTAGCCTGGATCTGTGCCTCGATCGGACCCCGATCCAGAGACGATGCCAAAGGCAACACGAATTTCAGGTTTGAGTTGGCTGCCAACATCCGGAGTGCCGTCTGCAACATCGTTTCAAAGTTGTAGCGGATTTCATTACGGCGACTACCGGGGAACAAACCGACAATCTGCTCGTCGTCAGAAACAGCAATTGGATCCATCTTGGCGTCAGAATCGAGAAAA
>JAUVAJ010000036.1 GCA_030591795.1 Desulfuromonadales bacterium
ATTGGTAGTGCAGGTGGAAGGTGTAGATAAGGGGCTGTCAGGAGCCCGCCGGCGTAACTGAAAAGGGTTCCGGGCAGGCGCATCGTGGTTAGCGGGTCACACCGAACGCGGCCAGCAGTTTGAGGTAACTGTTGAACTGTGATGGTGAAGGGTTGCCGGTAAGAGGCAGGCCGGTAAGACGACCGAAATCCTCCATGGATGAAGCACGCGGGCTGAGCACGATTTGGTCGATGCCGCAGTGTGGTGGAATCTTGAAGGCCAGAGGAGTTTGGCCTTTTTCGAGGACGACTCCACCTGCCTGCTTATCTGTAAAGCGGCGATCTGGAGAAATTATAAAAGATTGAGTATTGACCAGACCACTGATTTCAGATTTACCGACACATCTGACTGAAAGGTCGTAGACGCCGGTTGATGGAACGTCGACACCAATTTCAAAAGTTACCGGATCAGCTCCGACGCTGACCCATTCCCCCTGACTGGGTGCGCCGAGGTGACGGTTGGTAGATAATCTGCTGTTTTTAGGTAGCGGGAAGTCCTCGGCTTCAAAAACGATATCTTCGCCAGCGTTCGGCAGGGTTGAGTGCAGACCGAGAAGTTGTACCGTAGTGACAGCCATGTCGTTAAAAGTTAGCGCAGCTTCCAGGTCCCAGCCCGTTTTCGGCGAAATTGTCGATGTCGCTAGCGCCTCGATTTCAATAAAATCGATACCGCCACGTGGTGGCACCGTCAGGTTGATATCCAGATTGCCAGCCTGCAGGTAAACAGAACCGAGATCAACATCAGTCAACCGATCTCCACCATCCGCTTCAAATTGTTGGTCACCGATCCGCAGAATGTGCCCTTTTCTGAACAGACGGGCCTTGACCCGGTATTCGCCAGAGAGGGGGAGATTGAAATGCACCGGAATATCGGTAGGTCGGTTTGGTACCCGAACCCAGCCTTGACCACTGAAGTTGCCGAAAGAAAATATTTCTTCAATTATGACCCTGGTGTCTGGCTCGTAGTTTGATTCAATTTCTATTCTGAATTTTCTCTGTCCATTAAGAATCCGCAGATAATCGTTCTCCTCCGGTTCATCAGGCAGGCCGAACGACCAGCCAAGCCCTTCAACCAATCCAAGCATCAGGTCACGTTGTGTCAGGTTGGTAACTTGTCCGGCTGAGACCGGCATAGCAAGAAATAGAGAAAATAAAATGATGGTGATGTGCCGCAGCATAGTGGTGATTCCTTTGTTTTTTGTCAGGCTAGCATAATTTGTAACCCGTTTGAAGTCTCATAGCTATATAGGATTGTTTGTTGCAGATGACGGCTGATGTACTTGTCAAAAGCGCTGTTTGGTTTGAATGCTGAAATGCTGCAAGTTGCTGATAGCTAATATGTAATTCTTTTTTGTTGTTGCGAAGCACTGTTTTTGTGGGATATATGTATTGCGATATGTTAATGGCAAGATATTGATTGGCACATATATTGATAATACTCCCCGGTCGAAACAAGCTTCGTTGCCGAAATTACTGATATTGCTGGAATAGCAGCTGCAACCGGCCTGGCTTAAAGGCGTGCAGATGGCACCGGTCGGGCCGTGCGTAACTTCGATGGGCGCCTACGGATATGTTGATTGTTCCGGTTTCTGGCCTCGAGCGACTTTCACTATTACTGCTACCACAAAGATTAGGCGTTGGCGGCACGATATGATGTTGACAGGTTTTGGCTGATCAAGGCCGAATATCACATGATCAATGGTGACGATCTGCTCCTGTCGTATTACAATAATAATAACGCCGCCAAACACTGGGACTACTACATCGTCAAGATATCCTTTAATTTCTGAATTGGTGACAATCTAAACTGAAAAAATGACGGTACAAAACGTTACGGAGGTTTAACGATGAAATATTTCACCGCACTATTGATGTTTACTTTGCTTTCGGTCAGCAGTGCCGCCCTGGCTGAAGATTATGTGCTGATCACCGATAATTCCAACCCGGTGACGATGCTCTCGGCCAAGGATGTCAAAAATATCTACCTAGGCAAGAAGACCGTCTGGAGTGATGGCAGTCACATAACTGTTTTTACGCAGACCGGAGCTACTGTCAATAAGGCCTTTATGAAAGAGATGGCTCGCAAGACGCCGCAGCAATATTCGACTTACTGGAAGAAATCATTGTTCACCGGCACCGGTCTGCCACCCAGGGATTTTTCTTCCGATGAAGCGATCAAAGATGCCGTGGTAGCCAAACCTGGATCGATCGCTTATATCTCGGCTACAGCTCTTGATGACACGGTCAAACAACTTGAAATCAATTAGAAGCAGACTGTAAATAAATGGTTTTTCTAAACACCATAAAGCGTAAGGTCTGGTTTTGCGCCAGCGTGGGTATACTCGGTTTTTTGGTTACGACTGTTTCGACTTACTATGCGAGCAATCGACTGATCAGTAATCTGGAACGTCTGCGCGATGTGTTGTTTCCTTTATCGATCCTGGGGGAAGATGCTAGAAATCTTTTTGCTCTGCAGACCTCTTATTACGAGTATCAAAAGTCTCGATTCCACCACGGTGGTTAATGAAGCAACAGGTTCTCTAGAGGATCAAGTCAGGTTGTTATTAAAGGCCGTTGGCCGGTTTAACCTTGAAGCTAAGGTTACAATGGTTGTTCCGGATAACTAATGTTCTAAACTTCTGTATATTATTGAGTTTTTTTGCATTTTATATAGCAGCGTGATTGTGCTAATATTTGCCAGTAGTTGACCTGAAAAGTTAAGCTGCTGGCTTTTTTGTTTGGGTCGTTGTTTCAATGCCGCGTTGTTCATAGATTAGTAACCTGTTCAGTGTGAGATCTTGATGCGAGTTATTTCCTCTCTCAAGCGAGCTTTTACTCTCCATTACATTGTCGCGGCCGCTGTGCCGATAATCTTTTTTGCGTGGATTTCCTTTCACTATGCCAATGAATATCTGTTGCAACAGGTGTTCAGAACAAACACTTTCCTGGCCCATGAAGTCAGGGCACAAATTAATGACTTTTTGCACCAACGCTCTGCATCGTTAAAACATGTTGCCATAACCGTACTTGGCGACAGTATCTTTAATCTCAAGGATATTGATCGATATCTTTCTGAAGAAGTCGAAACTTTAAAGGAATTTGAATCAATCTATATCATTGACCGCTCTGGCAAGGTTGTTTATCTCGGTCTGTCTGCGAGTCAAGATGCCTTTAAAATTGACTATAAGGGCGTCGATCTTTCCGGCAACGAGCTGTTTCGCAGTTTTGACCGGGGTGAGGAGCCGGGTTGGTCAGATATCTATACGTCTCTGGTTACAGGTGAACCGTCAATCAGCCTGGGTGTGACCAGTGGTGATTTTTTGGTGGTCGGCAATTTCAGCTTACAGCGACTCGCTGCAATTATCACGCGTTTTTCCCTCTATGAACAGACCGCATTAGCCGATGGTGTGAGCCAACCGATGACTTTTGCCATCATTGATCGTAATGGGGTGCCGATTGCCCATACGGATGTCACAAAGGTTCTACGCCGGCAGGGGATGTTGTTTCACCCGGAAGTTACTGACGCTTTGTCAGGCAAGGCCGGTACTGACATCTACTGGCATGGCAAAAAGCAGATGGTTGAAAGTGGTTTGCCGGTAGATGCGACCGGGTGGGCGGTCTGGATTTCCAGAGATTATGATCAGGTGATGGAGCCGCTGTCAACGACCAGGAACATCTTCTTTATGATTCTGGCGAGCTCAATTCTGGTTGCGATTCTTTCCGGTCTGATGACTGCACGCAATGTTCTGCGCCCTCTCGGAGCGCTGGTCGATGGGGTTCGTGCTTTGACGACCGGTGGCGGCAATTTCCGTCCGGGGCGGCGCTCATATACAGAGATTAATGATCTTACGCAGGGTTTTCAGCGTATGGCCCAGTCGGTGTTTGATCGTGAGACGTCTCTGCGTATGAGTGAAACCCGTTTCCGGTCATTAGTTAACTCGATCGAAGGGGTAGTATTTGAGGCGGATTTCCCTGGATTTGAGTTCACTTTTGTCAGTGAACGTTCTAAACAGATTTTGGGGTTTTCAGTCGACCAATGGTTGGCGACTCCAGACTTCTGGCAACAATGCATTCATCCGGATGATCGTCAGTGGGCGCTGGATTATTGTATTGATCAGGCAGGCAGCGGGCGCGATCACCAGATAGAGTATCGCATTCTGCACCGAGAAGGCCATGTTGTCTGGGTAAGGCAGATGGTTAACGTTGTCGTTGAAGAGGGCAAGACGACTCGCTTGCTCGGCGTAATGATTGATGTGACTGGCAGCAAGGAGGCTGCGATAGCGCTGCAGGATAGCGAATTGAAGTTTCGCAGCCTGGTTGAGCAGGCCGCTGATGCAATCCTTATTTATGACGCTGAAGGCCATTTTGTTGACGTTAACGAGCAGGCTTGTCGCTCGCTCGGTTATAGTCGAGAAGAGTTGAAGCGAAGATTGCTTGCGGATATCCTGATACTGCAGGCGCCGCTGGAATTCACCACATTGCAGAATTCTGTCATGCGGGGTGGTTCCTTGACCTTTGAAGCAGAGTATCGGCGTAAAAACAACACTCTTTTTCCGGTGGAGATTCGTCTTGGCTCATTCCAGCATCAAGATGCCCCATTGTTTCTGGCGTTGGTTCGTGACATCACCGACCGGAAAAAGGTTGTTGCTGCATTGCGTGAAAGTGAGGAACAGGTTCGGTTGCTGCTCAATTCGACTTCCGAAGGTATCTATGGCATAGACTGTGATCAAAAATGTACGTTTTGTAATCCTGCCGGTCTCAAGCTTCTGGGCTATGAGAAAGAAGAGGATCTTCTTGGCCAGAATACGCACGAACTTTTTCATCACTCACACACAGATGGGTCGCCTTACCCGCATAAAGAATGTCTGATCTACAACGTTTTGAACACCGGCCAAGAGGTTCATACCGATACCGAATCTTTCTGGCGTGCCGACGGCAGTCAGTTTGCAGTCGAATATTTTGCCCATCCGGTGCTTAAGGACGATGCCCTGGTCGGGGTTGTTGTTGCTTTTCATGATGTGACGGAACGAAAATTACTACAGCAGCAGAGCATTCGAACTGCTCAGCTCGCTTCGCTTGGCGAACTGGCGGCTGGCGTGGCGCATGAAATAAACAACCCGATCAGCGGTGTGATAAATTATGCCCAGATCATACTGAATCGTAAAATTAAATCCGGGGAAGAGACAGAGCTGATCGAACGAATTATCAAAGAGGGTGAGCGAGTTGCGACCATCGTCAAGGATCTGCTGTTTTTTGCTCGCGAGAGCGGGCCTGAAAAGAGCCTGTCTAATATTCGCGAGGTTCTGGATGATTCGTTATCGCTCTCTGCGGCTCAGATAAGAAAAGAAGGTATTTTGCTGAATATTGATTATGCCGAAGATTTACCGATGGTAAATACGCGCGCTCAGCAGATTCAACAACTGTTTTTGAATCTTTTAAGTAATTCCCGGCATGCTTTAAATGAAAAGTACCCCACCCACAGTTCAAACAAAAAAATAGATATCACCATCAAGCAGACAGTACATGACAGTGCCTCCTATGTGCTGATTGTGATTAAGGACTACGGTATCGGAATATCAGAGCAGATGCTTGAACGTGTCATGCATCCGTTTGTGACCTCGAAACCTGCCGGTGTCGGAACCGGCCTCGGACTCAGCATCAGCTTCGAAATCGTCAAAAATCATGGTGGTCGTATTTGGATTGAGAGTATTGAGGGAGAGTCGACTGAAGTTTTTGTCGAATTACCGATCGCCCGAAAGGAATAAACATGAGTTCACAAATACTGGTAGTCGATGATGAGGAAAGCATTCGCTTTACATTTTCATCATTCCTTAAAGATGAGGGCTATTCAGTCACAACCGCCAGTTCTTTGGCTCAGTGTTGCGAAGAAATTAAAGATAAAGAATTTGATTTGATTTTTCTTGATATTTTGCTCGGGGGTGACAACGGTATTGATGCTCTGCGCATATGTAAAGAGAAGAACTTTGTTTGTCCGGTAGTAATGATTACGGGATCTCCCTCCCTAGATACGGCGACCGACGCTGTTCGATTGGGTGCCTACGATTATATCCCGAAGCCGGTTCGACATGAAACTTTGCTCCGGATTACCGGCAGGGCATTAATTCATAAGCAGTTGTTAGCTCAAAAAGAAGCCTACCGTATTCGTCTCAAGGCAATTTTCCAGAGCGTCAAGGAAGGCATCATCACGGTTGATAAACAGTTGACTGTTACTGACATGAATGATGCCGCCAAGGTTATGTTCGGTTATGAAGAGGATGTGACTGGAACACAACTGAAAAAACTTTTCCCTGACAATCCGGCTTTTCTCGATCTGGTGCAGAACAGTCTCAAAACTGACAAGGCTACCGATATCTTTCGGGTCGAAATGGCTCTCCAAAAGAATCGGCCACAGGTGATAAGTTTGACGACCGCAGCTCTGATCGAGGAGTCCGGGCGATCGGTCGGAGCGGTTATCTCCCTGCGTGATGAAACTCGCCTTGATTATCTTGAACGAGATTTGAGTGAACGTGGAAAGTTTGACCGTTTGATCGGCGTCAGTGAAGCGATGCAGTCGGTTTACGGTATGATTGAATCACTTGCGGATGTCGATACTACGGTTTTGATCACCGGTGAAAGCGGAACCGGTAAGGAGCTGGTTGCCGAGTCTTTGCACAATCGCAGCGTACGTAGAGGCAAACCGCTGGTAAGAGTCAATTGCGCAGCGCTGCCGGAAACACTGCTCGAAAGTGAATTATTTGGTCACGTAAAAGGGTCTTTCACCGGTGCCATGCAGGATAAAGCCGGACGATTTCAACGAGCTGATGGGGGAACTATTCTGCTTGATGAAATTGCCGATATTTCGCCGGCGTTGCAGGTTCGCTTATTGCGGGTATTGCAAGAGCGTGAAATAGAAAAAGTTGGTGGCGCAGAACCTATCCCTGTAGACATCCGGGTTATTACTGCAACCAACAAGAACTTGCTTGAAAAAGTTGAATCCGGAGAGTTTCGTGAGGACCTGTATTATCGTCTTAAAGTTGTAGAAATCAAATTGCCGCCGCTGCGTGACCGACGTGAGGATGTGCCGATTCTGGTTGAGCATTTTATTGACAAATTCAATGATCGCTTCCATCGGCAGGTGGTTGGAACGTCACGGTCAATGCAGGATGTGCTGATGTGTCATGATTGGCCGGGTAATGTTCGTGAACTGGAGCACGTGATAGAACACGCATTTGTTTTGTGCCGGGAGTCGATCCTGGCCGTTGAGCATTTACCTGATGAATTGAAACAATTATCGGATGTAAATGACGCCAGGGAGAAATGTGGTGATTGCACGGCTCAGGACATACTTGATGCTCTAAAATCATCTAATGGCAACAAGAGCAAGGCGGCTACATTGCTCGGGATCAGTCGGCGCACCATCTATAGAAAGATGGAAGAATTTGAGCTCCTGGAAGAGAAAGTCGAAGATTGAGTGTGTCATGGCACACCTGTATTTGTGCCATCCATAGTTCAGCTCCATTAACCACACTCTTTAGCTAGAATGGTTATTGTGCCATAACATACTGAAAATTAGTTGTTTTATCTATTGATTAAACTGTCTGTACTGCTGTGAGGCTATCGAATATCGACCAGATTATTCTGGCATGTTTATTGGATATGTCTTTTAAGTCTTATGGACAAAGAAACAATAAAATCTGAGCGCAAGACAATCTTAATAGTTGATGATTCTCTCATCGCCCGGAGAATGGTCCGTTTTGCTCTCCACGGGATTGATTGTACAATACTGGAAGCGGTTGATGGGACCGAAGCGGTCAGGATTCTTTATAGTCAAACGGTTGACCTTATGGTGACGGATCTGAATATGCCGAATATGAACGGGTTTGAGCTAAGCCGTATTGTCCGTGAGACCGAAGGGATGACAGATATGCCGATCATCATGATCTCACAAGATGATAGCCAGGAACATAAAGTTGAGGCGCGCCAGAATGGGATATCATTGTTCATTTCAAAGCCGTTTACCCCGGAGCAGTTTTCTGACCTGGTTGTGCAAGTGTTGCGTTGAGTTTATATACTGATAAATGAGGTAAATTTGCTGACACGGCAACAAATTACAATTGATGAGTTTGACGTACACAGTCGCGCGCCTGGCGAGCAGAGTAATCGCCCGCAATGGAATCGTGATGATTGGTACGACTATCTCAGCTTGCCTGGTCGCCAGTTGGTAGAGCTGCATGCTTTGACCGAAGAGCGATTTCTCGGTTTCGGGTCTTTTCTCCGTGATTTTCATACCCGGGCGGCTAGCGTATCTGAGCTTGCAACCGTAATCCGAGATCAGATGGTGGGTGATGATGCTTCTGGCGGAGTCACAAATCTGCAATTACTGGTAGAACGGATGAATATTTTTTTGCAGGATATTAATACCGCATCACAACGCAATGAACGGGCACTTACCTCAATCTGCGCCACCCTTGAAAGTTTACAACAACCTTTGCAAGCCTTTCAGCGGATTACCAAAACCTTACAGGTGGTTGGGGTCACGACCAGGGTAGAGTGTTCCGGTTTTGTCGACAGTCGCAATAACTTGACCCACCTCTCAGACAGTATCAGGCGGTTAGGGGGTTTGATCGCGGGCAATATGAGCGAGATCAATGATCAGGTTTCGATCCTGCACTCTCTGAGCAAAGATGCGTTGCGCAATGAATCTGCATTGAACAACGGTCAATCTAGCCATGCCATGGAAGTCGTTACGCAGGCCAGAAACGTATTGGCACAACTTGTCGAAAACAAGAGCAAAGCTCTTATTCAAAGTGAGTCTTTGACCCAGTCGTCAAAATCCGTGTCGCACAGTATTAGTGAGATCGTCTCCTCTATACAATTCCACGATATTACGCGCCAGCAGATTGAGCATGTGACTGAAACAATTGATAAGTTTAAAGATGTTATTTCAGCAAGCTTTGAGCAAGCTGATCATGCAAAAATTATAGTTCTAGAAAATGAGATTGCAGATGGTTGCCGGCTGCAGTCAGATCAACTACAGAACTCGAGTAAGGAGTTAACGGCGGCGGTCTGGCGCATTATTGAGAGTTTACATTCCCTTTCAGGTAGTGTCACCGCTTTGGCGAACGACACATGTACTCTGGGTGGTGATACTGAGCGTGATGGTGTTACCTTTTTTGATGCAATAGTACCGGCGATCGAATCTGTTGCCTCTGTTTTAAATGAAAACATGACCACCGCCGCACTCTCCGCCCGGGCTGTTACCTCGGTTGTCAGTGCTGCCGGAAACATGGTGCAATTGGTTGATGAGATAGAGAATTTCAGCGCCGAAATGAAAGTAATTGCCCTGAACGCCAGTATTGAATCGGTACACATTAAAGCTGGCA
>JAUVAJ010000293.1 GCA_030591795.1 Desulfuromonadales bacterium
CCGCTGCCCTTGACATTATGTCCTGGGATGACACTGAAATCGAGATGGACAATATTTGCCGCCGAGACGACTCAGAAGTAAGTTCATCTCTGGAGTTTCTGTTGATGGAAGCTTTTCGCATTAAGGATGAACATAAGATAGGCATTATTGACAATGAGGAAATCCGGTCTGCCAGCACGCAAGATAAAATCAATTCCATTGAGCTACTGCGCGACTTGCTGTCCAGGACACCGGAGATAAGAGCCTTTGCCCTGTTTGATGAGACAAATTTTCTTGAATACCAACACGGCACATCAGAACTACTCGCCCGACTCGACACCGGGCCACACCTTAATCTGTGTGCCGAACTTGGACAGAGCCTCAATGGCGGCACCATGCGCTACCTGCAATTCACAACTGACTCAAAGCGACGCCACCTGCTGTTTCGTCTCGACAAGCATAGTGTCGCCATATCTCTGGCACAAGGCGCCAGGGCCGAGAAAGTTATGCATGAGATATCCGTAGCCCGGCAGACATCAATACCGTTTTTAACTAAAGGATAGTCATGAATCAGATGATCAACGACCTCAAAGAGATACCAGGTGTCATTGGTGCATATACATGGCACAGTAATAAAGGTCTGCAAAACAGCAACCTGCCAGCGTTATTTAAAAACGACCGACTGAATGATATGGCCTGCATTCTGACCCGAATCCATTTAACTGGACAGCAGGATTTTCCAGATTTAGAAGACACCTTGGTCTGTTTTGAAGAAGCGGTCGCCCTCTGCCGCCAGCTGACTCCGGACAACTTCCTGATTATGGTTTGCGATTCAACGATTAACATGAATCTTCTGGCTATCTCCCTCAACCTTGCCATCGAATCTTATCTCTCTGGAGATACGGCGCAACCTGAGGTAGCTGCAACTAGCGGAAGCAGACCAAACCCGGAGCAGCTAAAAAGTATGCAGACAACCGGCCCTCTGGCAAAACCGCTACAGATTATGTCAAGTGAGCTCTACTCAATCATGGGACCGATGGCCTCGATTGTTTTTGAGGAAGTTCTACTCGATTGGGCAACCAGCGAACCACCATCGACATCTCGTCTTTCAGCCTTGTTCGATGTACTCTGCACCGAAACCAGTGACCCGGAAAAAGCACGTCGATACCGAAAACTGGTGAGCGATCGTTTGGGAGATAAAAACTAATGAGCAAAACACCCCGCACCGCTTCTGCTACACGCTTTTATGAGCAGATCACTGGGATAGACGGCATTGACAAGTTTGCACTGGTTCGCAATGACGGTCGTATTGTGACTCACAACATGCTGGCTCCGGACGGTTTTGTTAAAATGATCACGGCATGTGGCCTGAGCTCTGTATCTTTACGTAAACCACTTGGCGTTTCACACCTGAAACAGATCATCCTCAATCGGCCAAATAATCAGAGCGTCATCATTTTTCCACTTTACAAATATTTTCTCGGCATCCAGAAACTCGGCGATATTGATCAGGATACAATCATTCACAATGTTAACCATTTACTTCGCCAGATAGCCCAGAAACAGGCCCACTGAGTTGCAACAGGGAGGGATCATGATTCGCAACAATCTCATCCGGATCGCCATAATTATACTAGTTTTGCTAGCACCAGCCATCGCTCCAGCGGCTCAATTAAGCGCACTCGACAAGCGGGCTGAAAAACTCGCCAATCAATGTGTCAGCGAAATTATTGTCCAGTTCGAACTTCTGCTCACCGGCGGCCAACTGACCATGGCACAATTGTTCGACACATTTTACATTCCGATTCCAAATACCGAACCACAAAAGTTTCATACTCAGTACGACCGGATGATCGATGGAATTATCCGACCAGTTCTCGACAAATACCTCGCCGCAGATAACAGTTTCATTTTTGTCGTTGCGGTTGACCGCAACGGCTATCTACCAACGCATAATGCCCGCTATTCACAGCCACTGACCGGCGATGGCGACCACGATACCCGCTGGAACCGCACAAAAAGAATTTTCAACGATCGAACCGGCTTAGCGGCAGCCCGCAACACCGACCCCATTCTGCTGCAACGCTACAGTCGCGATACCGGCGAGGAGATGGCGGATCTATCTGTACCGATAATCATCAAGCAGCGCCACTGGGGAGCAATACGCATAGGTTACAAACGCTAACGTTCAATTGATATTTTCAGGAGGAACCACGATGTTTCACACAATTGGCGCAAAGGTCGCTATCTGGGTCAACCTAGTCCTGCTGGCTGTCATGGCAATCGGCTCATATTACATCATCGGCCAACAGAGCCACAGCCTCGAATCACAATTGCTTGCCCGGGGGAAAATCGAATCGCTAGTAGGTGCCAAACTGATCGGCAAGGTGATAGAAGAAGCGATCGATAATGGTGTCTTCAGCGTCAAACAAGCATTTGACGTAAACTACATTGAGATTCCGGGATTCGATCCGCCGAAATTCCACACCGAGTACGATTCGTATCTCGACAAAGCTATTCTGGCGATGGAAGATGAATTTCTCAAAGATGAAAGTGTTGTCTACGCTGTCGCGGTCGACAACAATGGCTACCTGCCAACACACAACACCCGCTACAATCAGCCACCGACCGGTGATCAGGCCAAGGATCTGGTCGGCAACCGGACCAAACGAATTTTCAATGATCCGATAGGCCTGAATGCCGCCCGCAATACACAGGAAGCCTTCCAGCAGGTTTATCATCGGGACACCGGCGAAGTGATGTGGGATATCTCGACACCGATTTTTGTTAAAGGCAAGCACTGGGGAGGATTTCGTATCGGCTTCTCGCTCGAGAAGACCAGGATTGCTCAAGCCAGCCTGAAGAAAACGCTGTTAACAATTATGGCGTCCCTGCTGGCTATCTCGATCATATCTGTTTTCATTGTCGTCAATCAGACACTTAAACCACTTGGTGAATTAACCGGTATCGCCGCCGAACTGGCCGACGGCAAGGTCAATAAAAAAATCACTATTTCAAGTAATGATGAAATTGGTAAACTTGCTGATGTGCTCGAACGACTACGGGTCAGCCTGAAAATGGCCATGGATCGCTTAAGTAACAAATAATGATTTTCGTAAATTATTCATAAAAAGTCCATTTATGTACAACAGAAGAAAGCGCTGTAATGGTTGAACCATCACAGCGCTTTTTTATGTTGTACATAAATGGACTTTTTATGAATGATTTGCGGAAATCATTATTTTTTACTCAAGCGATCCATGGCCATTTTCAGGCTGACTCGGAGTCGTTCGAGCACATCGGCAAGTTTACCAATTTCATCATTACTTGAGATCGTGATTTTTTTATTGACCTTGCCGTC